>NZ_JADRHM010000045.1 GCF_018205345.1 Fusobacterium sp. DD2 | reverse complement strand
CCCTTTTTTATAGCTTTGGAAACACCTTAGCTTCTCTTATAAATTCAATAAGACTTTCCATATCTATTCTTGGACCATTGGCTGAAACACCAACTATGGTACCTTCCACAATTGGAGCATCAACTATTTCCATTCTGATTTTACCCTTTAAATTCTTCTTAGCTTTCTGAGCATTTATAACAGAACTTCCAAGATCACAAAGAACTATAACACCATCTCCCTGATCTGCTTTTTCTACAGCTTCTTCAATGACAGATGGAGATGTACCAAAATCTATTCCATTACCTGTCCCACCACCATTAATAAGCTGGAAATTCTCTTTTTTCAAATCTTTACAAAATCTTATAATCTCTTCTGACAATTTTGGATTGTGTGCAACTACTACTATACCAATCATCAACTCACCATCTTTAATTATATTCTAATTATTATATAACTTTTTTTTGCACAACTGTCAATATTTGATTCTTTTTTTCTTTTAAATATACAGATCATTCATTTTATAAAGTCTTTTATCTCACAAACAGCTTTTTTTTAGTTCTCTGGCACTCTAATTTGTAAATTGAATAGGTTTTAACAGCCTTTCCAACCTAGGACTAGACCAGAGAATTAAGACTCTTAATATGCACTAATTATAAGTTATTATATAAATATAACATATTTATAATATATATAATAATTACAGAAACAATCTTAAGATTTCCATACCATATGGTATTCTACCTCATCATGATATTCATCTGTTTTCTCTTCGCTTTTTAAAAATTTTTCTCTCAAATAAAAATCTACTGCTTTTTCATTTTTTTTATATACATATAAGTTGAGATTACTCTTTATTTTCTTTATATAATCTAAAAGCTCTCTTCCAACTCCTTTACACTGATAATCTTTTTCAACAAAAATTCCAGCAATATAGTTTTCCATTAGTCCAACAAATCCCTCTATGTTAGAATTGTCTTCAAAAATATAAACTTCAGAGTTCCCTATCATTTTCTTTACAACATTATAGTTATCATCCCAGTATTGTTCAGGAATAAAATTGTGAGCTTCTTTATTAGTCTTTAGCCAAATATCCATTACTCTTTCAATATCTTTTTCTTCTAGTCTTCTAATCATAATTCTCTCCTATAGTTCTTTTGTAATATCTTTAGCATAATAACTTGGAAATTTTTCATTTAGAAATTTTTCCCCTAAAATACCAGTCTCTTTTATATACCTCTTTACATTTTCATAATTTTCAGAAGTCTTGAACCCAGTCTTTACCACTTGGAAAAATTCGATATCATCTTTTAAAATCTTTTCTCCACAATATAAAAACTCTCCATCATTTTTATAAGGTAGGTACACATTTTTTAACACTTCCTCTTTTGACTTAAAATTAAGTATCTTTTTTATTTCACCATCGCCCTTAACTTTAAAAAATACGCTGTAAAACATATCATTCCCTCCAACATATTTCATATATTACCTGATAATATAAGTATAAAATATAGATTTTACTTTGTAAATATCTTCCAATAAAAATTTTACAAAAAATAAAAAAAGAGAGAAAAATTCTCTCAAAATAAATATGGCGCACCCGAGAGGAATCGAACCCCTAGCCTTCTGATCCGTAGTCAGACGCTCTATCCAATTGAGCTACGGGTGCATTCATACATTGCTATTATATAGAGTTTTACACAAAAAATCAAGGTTTTATTTTTTTTTCCTCATTTTTATAACAAAAATACCTCATTTTTTATAAAAAAGATGCTGATATCTCTACCAGCATCTAATGATTATATATTTTTTACTTCAATCTCTTCTCCAGATAAAATTTTACCATTTTTAGGATTGTAATATCTTAATTCTACAAGCTCTCCAGTTGCCTTATCTACAATTTTTTTATAACAGACTTCAAGATGTTTATGTCCCCACAAAATAATTGAGTTGAATACATCTCTTAGATCTTCTCCTTTTGGTGTAATTGTATAGATATATCTACGAGGACGTTGCTGATAGATTTCACTTTTTATTATCCCAATCTTTTCAAGTTCTTTAAGACGATTAGATAATAAATTTGAAGCTATTCCTGTAAGTTTTTCTTCGAGATCTTTATATGTCTTTTTACCTAAAAATATCTCATGTATAATAAGTAAGGTCCATCTATCTCCAATCAGGTTGAGAGTTTGAGCTATATTACAAGGCAGATCATACTTATTTTTCATAATATTTTATCTTACTCCTGCAAATAGGTCATTGAATATTTCACTTACAGTTGGGTGAGTGTATATTCCATCTCTTAGTTCTTTGTAATCTACTCCTGCTTTAATTGCCAATGCTATTGTATTGATAAGTTCTCCAGATTGAGCAATTAGAAGTGATGCTCCAAGTATTTTATCTGTTTTTGCATCTACTACTACTTTTAAAAGTCCTTCTGCTTCTCCAGCTATCTTAAGTCTTGGACTTGCAGCTGCCATTTTAGCTGTTTTTACTTCGTAACCATTTTTTCTAGCTTCTTCTTCAGTCATTCCAACTCTTGAAAATTGTGGTTCTAAGAACACTGTATAAGGAACAACTTTTCTATCTTTTAGTGTATAATCTCCTTTACCAAATAATTCACTACGAACTATTCTATAATCATCTAATGAAGTATAAGTAAATTGTAATCCTCCATGAACATCTCCAAGAGCCCAGATATTTTCTTGAGAAGTATGTAATCTGTCATCTACAACAACTGCTCCTCTTTCATTTACTTTAACTCCTGCATTTTCAAGTTTTAGATTATTTGTATTAGGTTTTCTTCCAACAGCTATTAATATTGCATCTGCTTCAACTGTTTCTCTTTTTCCATCTTTTTCATATATAACTTTATCCTGGTCAATTTCTACTACTTTTACTCCTAAATTAATAGAGATACCTTTTTTAGACATTAAGTTTAATACTTCATCTGCAATCTCTCTATCTTCTCTTGGCATGAATAGAGGACTTCCTTCTAATACAGTTACTCTTGATCCAAAGTTCTTGTACATTCCTGCATATTCAAGTCCAATATATCCTCCACCAACTATTACTAAGTGTTTAGGAAGCTCTTTTAATTCCATTATAGCTTCACTATCATATACATATCTGCTTTCTTTCAATCCTTTTATTGGTGGATATACAGTTTCAGCACCTGTATTTATAAAGATTTTATCTCCTTGAATTCTAAAAGTTTCATTTTCTGTCTTAACTTCAATAGTGTTAGCATCTACAAAAGATCCCTCTCCATTGATAACATCTACATTTTCTTTTGTATCAAGATTATCGAAATTTTTCTTTCTTAAAGCAGAGATTAAATTTATCTTATTATCAATTATTTGTCTATATTCTTCTTTAAATTGTACAAATGATGTTAAGTTCTTATATTTATTTTTTGCTGCTTCTAAAATAAGGTATTTAGTAGGGATACATCCAACATTTATACATGTTCCTCCATACATCTTATTTGATTTTTCAACTACAGCAACTTTAAATCCACGATTAGCCATATCTCCTGCTAATGTCTTACCACCTTTACCAAAACCAATTATAACTGCATCATACTTTTTCATTAACTATTCCCCCTGTTTAATTTATATCTTTTAACTTAAGTTTATTTTATCACAGTAACTTTATTTTTTCAAGTTACTTTTTAAAAAAATTTAAAATAGGAGCAGGTTCCGAATTCTACCTACTCCTACTCTCTTTTGGGGAAAGAATTTATGAATACTAACTACTTTAGTATTTGTCCTTTTGACGTAATGAGCTATAAAAAAGTTTAAAAATATTTAAAAAATTTATTTAAATTAAATAAAAAATTCTATTAAATTTTTTCTAAAACTCCTGTTTAAATGATAAAATATAATTATAGAGACAGGGAAAGGTGATAATAATGAATGAAAAATGGCTTCAATGGGCTATTGAGCTACAAAGTATCGGACAGACTGGACTTAGCTATGTAAAAGATGTATATGATAAGGAAAGATATGAAAGAATTAGAGAGATTGCAGCTGAAATGATAGAATATAAAACTGAGATTCCAATAGAAAAAATAAAAACTCTTTTTTGTAACGAAATAGGATACCAGACACCTAAAATTGATACAAGAGCTGCTATATTCAACGATGATAAAATACTTCTTGTACAGGAAAAAGATGGAAGATGGTCACTTCCAGGTGGATGGTGTGAAGTCAATCTTTCAGTTAAAGAAAATACTATAAAAGAGGTAAAAGAAGAAGCAGGTCTTGATGTTATACCAAAGAGAGTTATTGCAATCCATGACAAGAAAAAACATAATATTCAGCAATATCCATATGGTGTATGTAAGATATTTATACTTTGCATTGCAACAGGTGGTTCATTTCAAAAAAATTCAGAAACACTCCAGTCAAAATATTATTCTATAGATAAATTACCAGCACTCTCAGAGGAAAAGAATAGCAGAGAACAGATAGAGCTATGTTTTAAAGCTTATAAAGATAAAAACTGGCAGGTTGAATTTGATTAAGAAATAATACATTTTCATATACGAGAAAATTCTAAAATAGTAATAGCGTTTTAATTATATAAAAGGCAGCCTGAATCAATCTCAGACTGCCTTTAAAGGATTAATTATCTATCCAACCTTCTTTTTTATAAAATTGAACGTTTTCCCCACCTTCACTTAAAAGAGCTTCTAATAATGTATTACTATCAGTTATTTTATATTTTTGTAAATAAATTAATGGTGTTTTAAATATTACATTTCCTATCTTTATTTTTCCCATATCTAAAGTTAAATTTCCAGTAATTTCATCTGGAATTTGTAAAGTAAAATATGTTCTTTTAACTCCATCATCTTCAAATACTTCTTTTTTTACAACAGGAATATCAATTACATTTCTATTATGAGTAATTTTTACTTTATTTAATAATTCAACTGTAGATTTTTTTTCTTCTTCACTTCTTGAAAATTCCATTCCAACTTTTATAAAAGTATGACTTCTATCATTCTTATCCTGATATACTATCATCCATATATCTTGATTCAAAGAAGTTATTATGGACTCATCATAGCGTTGTCTCAAATTAAAATCTTGTCCTACATTTTTTACTTTATAATAAACGTCTGTATACATCCCACAAGAACTAAATAAAAATATACACAAAATTAATTTTAAATAAGTTATTTTCATTTTTATTCACCTTTTTCTTTATTATTTTAAACTTTTTTCTTCTTTTCTAAACCTCTTAATAAGTAGTCTAAGTTTTCTCTTAAACTACTTTTTTTAAAATAATAAATCCAATTGCATCAGCTCTCATTTTATCTTCGGTTTTTATTCACTTAAATTACTCCCCGTTAAAACACTTTGCAAGTATAATTTTTTCTTATTTAATAATTATTTATACTAAAAATCTAAAAAGAAATCTCTAAACCATCATAAGCAGGAATAAATCCATGCGGTTTAAATATTTCTGTTAATCTATCATGTAGAGGATAGAAAGTATGTGCAAAGTGACTTGCTATAAAAATAGTTTTATCTGTTGCAATACCTTCTGCTATCATTCTCTTTTTAATATTTAGATTATCTTCAAATCCCATATGTGTTTTGTAAACACGACCACGATCTATTGAAGTACAATCTAATGACATGCAGTCTAGTTTATGTTTTTTTAGTTCTTCCCATGTGCTTTCAGGGAAATATGTTGAATCATGTCCATATAAAAATGATTTATTATCTTTTGTTACTATATATAGCATAGCTTCTTCTGTATCCATATGATCTGCTAATAAAGGTGTTATAGTATAGTCATTAATTTTGAATGGTTTAAATTTTTCAACTTCATGAAATTTAAGTGTTTCTTCCCAGTTTTTAATTTCTTTACCATATAATTCTTTCATTTTTTGACCTACCATTTTATTTCCATATACATGTAGAACTCTTTTTGGATCATTTTTTGCCATTGGATAGAATATACATGCTAGGTCTTCTATACAAAAATGATCTTCATGAGAGTGAGAAATTAATATATGATTAATTTTTGTTAGGTCTAAACCTAAATTATAAATATGATATGTTGTATCTGGTGAAAAATCAATAAGTATATCATCATCTATTTGCATACATGATCTAGTTCTAATATTTTTCCCTTTTAACTCTCCAGCTTCCTTACAACTATCATAGTCATAAAAAAAACTAAGACAACATCTAGCAGCAGACGTTCCATAATATTTAATTTTCATAATAGTTCCTCCTAGTTTTATTAGAAAAGGGATATTTCTACAAATATCCCTATCTGTTATTTAATTACTTATTATCATTTGCTTCATTATAAGCTTTTAAGCCATTATTAATTTCATCAACAGTCATACTTCCATATTACTTTTTTATAAACCTAATATCAGTAAAATAATTAATTACATAGATTAAGAGACGATCCAAACTTCTATCTATTAAACAAATATTTCTCACCTTTCTTATTTAAACTACTTATAATTTAATTATAAAATTTCTTCATTTTTTGTCAAGTATTTTTATTTTATTTTTGTAACAAAAGTCTTTTAATTAGATTTTATGTAAAAAAAACACACATTATTTTAATACTTGACAAAATTTAAATAATGCTATAAAATCAAAAAAAAATATACAAATGCTGGGTATATAAACAATATAAATACCAGCTCAATAAACCCAATAGATACATTTTTCTAAAAATAGTAGCATAGGCGTCGTAACATATTATCATCAAAAAAGGGAGGATATTATATCCTCTCTTTTTTGATGACATATATAAGGAGTCTTCTACTATCAATATCATACTAAGCATTTAAAAATAATAGTAGAAAACATAAGACAATCTATTTTATATTAACACCACTTACAAAACCTTTTTTAGAAATATTTGAAATTAAACTTAATTGATCTATTTGCTTAGGTACTATTAATGTGGTATTAAATTTATTTTCATTTACAAACTTCTTTAAATTTTTTATCTTAATATTCATTTCTCTTAATGCAGTATAAACTTCTGCCATATTGTAATCTGTACATTCATTTTCTTTAAACAGTATCTCTAAAGTAATAGTATACTTTTTATCAATAAGAGAAGCCTCAAAGCTCTTCAATGTTACCAATACAAGTATAATTGCTATTCCAGTTATAATAGAAAGAGAATAAAATCCCCAACCTATACCAAGTCCTAAACAACCAGTAGCCCAAATAGAAGCTGCTGTAGTAAGACCTCCAATTGTTCCTTTATCTCTCATTATTGTTCCTGCTCCAATACGACCTATGTCTGATTTTATTATTTGAGCTTGATCTGGATATGCAATAGCAAAATTAATAATATTCACTCTTAACTGATCTTGAATTAAAGAAACTACACAGGCACCCAAACATACTAGAATATGAGTTCTAAAACCTGCTGGTCTATTCTTAAGTCCTCTATCATAGCCAATCATTCCCCCAATCAGGATGGACACTATTATTCTAGTAATTATTTCTTTATTCGATAATACTAAATTAAATGAATCATTCATAAATGCCCCTCCAATATCATTTTAAAAGAAGCCCCTCTAAAGGAGCTCCTTTTGCAACATAATTTTTTATACAATAATTAAGCCATGACAAGAAATAATTTTTATATTATATAATTAAAGCTAAATTTTAGCTTCATTTATATCAAACTGTTATTAGCTTTATTAAACAATTGAGTAGCTAAACCTTGATTGTTTTTAAAGCATCTTGATTATAATAATTCAATCCAAATGACTCCATCAATTGCTTTTATTATATCTATTGGATTTGAATCTTTTTTCTTTGTTTTATCTTCTACCAAAATAATAAAGGTAATACTTCCAAAAACATCTTTATTTTCATAAAATATTTCCAAATCTAGTATTTTCATATCTTTTGTTATAAGTGTCTTCCGAATCGTCTTTAAAACATTCAAATCTTTACACTCAACAAACATTCGTGATATTTTATTAACCTTAGTTATTTTTGCTTGAACTTTTTTAAATATTGTTAAGATGATAATAACTAGTAAAGTAGTTAATATAGCACCTAAATAAAATCCAGTTCCTATTGCAATCCCAATAGTAGCAGAAATCCATATTCCTGCAGCTGTAGTTAATCCTTTTATTTGATGTTCTCTGTTTAAAATTATTGTTCCAGCTCCTAAAAATCCGACTCCACTAACAACTTGTGCTGCTATACGAGTAGGATCCCCAGTTCCTAATCTTGATATACTAAATTCTCCAGTCATAGTGACTAAAGCAGATCCTAAACAAACCAAAGTATATGTTCTAAAGCCAGCTGCATGACTTCTCTTTTCTCTTTCAACCCCGATTATACCTCCACACAATACTGCTAGTAATAATCTGATTACAATTTCCTGAATTATTTTATGTTCCACCTAAAAAGTAACCTCTAAACCATCATAGGCAGGAATAAATCCATGCGGTTTAAATATTTCTGTTAATCTATCATGTAGAGGATAGAAAGTATGTGCAAAGTGACTTGCTATAAAAATAGTTTTGTCTGTTGCAATACCTTCTGCTATCATTCTCTTTTTAATATTTACATTGTCTTCAAACCCCATATGTGTTTTGTAAACACGACCATAATCTATTGAAGTACAATCTAATGACATGCAGTCTAGTTTATGGTTTTTTAATTCTTCCCATGTGCTTTCAGGGAAATATGTTGAATCATGTCCATATAAAAATGATTTATTATCTTTTGTTATTATATATAGCATAGCTTCTTCTGTAGCCATGTGATCTGCTAATAAAGGTGTTATAGTATAGTCATTAATTTTAAATGGTTTAAATTTTTCAACTTCATGGAATTTAATTGTTTCTTCCCAGTTTTTAATTTCTTTACCATATAATTCTTTCATTTTTTGACCTACCATTTTATTTCCATATACATGTAAAACTCTTGTTGGATCATTTTTAGCCATTGGATAGAATATACATGCTAAGTCTTCTATACAAAAATGATCTGGATGAGAGTGTGAAATTAATATATGATTAATTTTTGTTAGGTCTAAACCTAAATTATAAATATGATATGTTGTATCTGATGAAAAATCAATAAGAATATCATCATCTATTTGCATACATGATCTAGTTCTAATATTTTTTCCTTTTAGCTCTCTAGCTTTCTTACAACTATCACATTCACAAAAAAGAGAAGGATAACATTCAGAAGCAGATGTTCCGTAATACTTAATTTTCATAAAAGTTCCTCCTAGTTTTATTAGAAAAGGGATATTTTTGCAAATATCCCTTTCCAATTTACAGATCTGTTCTTAAATTATTTGCTTTCGTTTGCTTCATTATAAGCTTTTAATCCATTATTGATTTCATCTGCTTGGAATTTAACAGATTCATCAACAGTCATACTTCCATCAAGAACGTTTAAAACACCGTTTTTATTGATTGTTAGAGTTTCAATAACAACACCATTTAATGGCTCTTGAACATGTGGATTAGAGTTATTTAATGCTTGTCCAGGAACTAAATATTCTGGATGAGCAGTTACTAAATCTTTATATTCTTGAGATTTATAAGAAGATTTAGTTGAAGGTAAATATCCTGTTCCAGCACTCCAAGCAACTTGAGATTTGTCAGTATATATAAATTTCAAGAAATCATAAACTCTTGCAAGTTTTTTCTTATTTCCTCTATCAATTGGGTAAATAGCTGATCCACCGAAAGTAACTCCACCAGTTGCAGTTTCATTTACAGCTGGAAGTGTTGCAACTCCAACTTTAAATTTATCTCCAACAGCTTCAAATACAGTAGTCATTGATGCAGCAGATGCAAGAATCATAGTGTTATTTCCACCAGCAAAGTTGTTTACTGGATCGTTTTCTTTATAGTTAAATGTTCCAACTTCATTAGCATCTTTATATGCTTGTAAGAAAGTTTTCATAGTTCCGTTTTCATCAAATAGAACTCTAGTCATTGTTCCAGAACGTCCATTGTCATTGTCACCAAATAATGAATATCCTTTACCATCTGTATTTTGTTGTTCAATCCAGCTTCCTACTGCCCAACCGTCAACCATGTTAGCATATCCATATCTAGTTACTCTGTCTCCATCTTTTATAAGAAGTTTAGCTGAGTATTCTCCTAATTCTTTTAAAGTCTTAGGTGCTCTTTCAGGGTCTAATCCTACTTCAGCAAAAGCATCTTTATTATAGTATAATAGGATACATGATGGTGCAAATGGTAATCCTATCATTTTATTTTTAACACTTAGTGAGTCTACTATGTTAGGTTTGAAATCATCTTTTGTAAGTCCTATTGCTCCACTAGAAAGAACATCTTCAGCTTTAACAACTTCGTCTATTCCTGCAATATTTCCTGTTTCAGCAGCACTCATTAATGTTAAGTCTGGATAACTCTTTATATCTCTTGCTTGTACTACTGCTTTAAATTTTTTAGATAATTCATAGTTCTTTCCTTGATATACTGGAACTATTTTATATCCTTCTTTTTGACCTACTGTACTGTTGTACTCTTCAACTAATTTGTCTAGAGTTACTTTTTGAGGTCCTCCCATTGAGTGCCAAAATACTATTTCATTGTCATCTCCACTTGAACTACCACATGCAACAAATAGAGATAAAACTGCTGCAGACACAATTCCCTTAATAAATTTCATCTTCATATTCCGTCTCCTTTTAACTTTTTTATTTTATTTAGATAACATCTAAGTAGTAACTTTGTAATTATATTATCCTTTTACAGCTCCAGAAATTAATCCTCTTACTATAAACTTCTGACTTATTACGAATAATACCATTATTGGTAATGTTGCTACTAAAGTAGCTGCCATTATAGGTCCCCAAGAAACTTGGTCAGCAGTTGATAACATTGAAACTCCTACTTGAATAGTTCTCATGTTAGAATCATTTGTAATCAATAATGGCCATAGATATATATTCCATAATCCTACAAATGATGATAAGAAAACTGCCATTATAATTGATTTAGATAATGGAATAACAACTGTTAATAAAAATTTAAAGTTGCTACATCCATCAATAATAGCTGCTTCATATAATGATCTGGGTATAGTTAGCATATTTTGTCTCATCATAAATACGTAACTTGAATATACTAAGTAAATTACTATTATTCCTATGTAAGTATTTAACATTCCAACTTTTGAAATTGTTAAATAGTTTGTAAATAGTAAAACGTCACCAGGTACCATCATCGCTCCCATTATAAGACCGAATAATAATTTTTTCCCTTTAAATTCATAAAAGCTAAATGCAAATGCTGCCAATGTAGCAGTTACAATTCTTCCTACAGTTCCTAAAAATGCAATTATAAGTGAGTTAATTAAATATCTAGTCATATTTACTATTCTAAAAGCATCTATAAAGTTTTGAAAATATGTAAAAGAATTTGGAATAACTTTGATACTGCTACTTGTTATTTCATCTGGTGTCATAAATGCCATACCGAAAGCAAATATTATAGGGAATATTAAAATTATACCAATGATTAGCTTTACAATTCCACTTGCACTGTAAGCTATCTCTTTTTTTATCTTCTTATCCATAGAACACCTTTTTCTTCTCATACATAAAGTTAAATGCAACCACAACAGCCACGATAATAAATACAATCACACCATATGCATAAGCAACACTATAGTTAGATTTGTTAAATGCGAAGTTATACATACTATAGATTAAAGTTGTAGTTGTGTTGTCTGGTCCACCTTCTGTTAAAATTAACACTGGTGTAATCATTGTTAAACCAGTAATCAAGCCAGTTACTATCAGAAAGAATAGTGATGGTGAAATTAGAGGAATTATAAATTTATATATTTTCTGTAATGTTGTTGCACCATCTATTTCAGCACTTTCAAGAATATCCGCAGGAACATTTTTAATTGCTGCAGATAAATAAATGTAGTTAAATCCAATAGTAATCCATACCATAATTAATGTTAATGCCAACATTGCGAATCTTCTATCAACTAACCAGTTAATATCCAATCCAAATATTTTATTGATAGGTCCTACAGCTGGGCTGTATAAGAATCTGAATAGTTGAGCTGCTATAGATACTGATATTATCATAGTTAAACTATATAGTACTCTGTATATTCTATAAAACCTACTCTTCTTATCTGCAATGATCGCAAGGAATAAACTAATTCCAACTGAAAGAACTACATATACTATTGTATGGTATAGTGTTTGCCATAATGCTTTATAGAAATTACCATCTGTTAATAAATAAGAATAGTTCTTCAGAAAGATAAAGTCTTTTAATTCTCCATATATATTTACCTTAAACATACTACCAATAATTGTCAAAAAGAATGGATAGTAAACAAATACAATTAAGATAAACAATGCTGGAAAGACATATAAATATGGCTCCATCTTAGCTTTGAAAGATTTTTTCATTATTCTCTTTCCTCCTTTCTTTTCTTTATCTTAAGTAAAACTAGTATCGGCAAAATAAATAATTACACAAATGTTGCACAGCATACTTTACGTAAGATAATTTTTGGTTTCAAAATACAATATAGATTAATTGGGTTGAGGGCCGTCTTTAATTTTCTAATTTGTACCTTGATATACCAAGTTTATTATCTCACACCGTAATGTGTCAAAAGTATATTCTATTGTCTTAGTTGTCCGTACCATTTAATTAGATTAAAAATTATTTTCAACTTTTGTCAAGTCTTTTTTTTATATATTTTTTGTTAAAAGTGTATACTAATTAGAATCTATGTTAAAAAAAAAGACAACAATTTTATGTCTAAAATGTTAATAAAAGCATACAGCTTGGTAAATCGGTTGTTTGACTAATGAGTTTATAATATCAGATAAGCTTTCATACATAACCAAATATAAAAGGTTATAAATGACCTGACTTAAATCATATCAATTTAGAGTATATATAATTGATTGACTTTTTTTTATTTTTATGTATATAATGGGATAAATAGGTTGAGGGCTTCTTATAAAAAACTTTAGGAGGAGCTATGGCAAAAGTAGTTTTAAAAGGTGTTGAAAAACAATACCCAAATGGATTTAAAGCAGTACATGGGATTGATCTAGAAATCAAAGATGGAGAGTTTATGGTTTTTGTTGGTCCATCTGGATGTGCTAAATCTACAACATTAAGAATGATTGCTGGATTAGAAGAAATAACTGGAGGAGAAATTTGGATAGGAGATAAATTAGTTAACGATCTTCATCCAAAAGATAGAGGAATAGCTATGGTTTTCCAAAACTACGCATTATATCCTCATATGACTGTTTACGAAAATATGGCTTTTGGTTTAAGAATGGCAAAAGTACCAAAAGATGAAATTGATAGAAGAGTTAAAGAAGCTGCTGAAAAGCTTGAAATTACTCAATTACTTGATAGAAAACCAAAAGAAATGTCTGGAGGACAAAGACAAAGAGTAGCAGTTGGAAGAGCAATAGTTAGAAAACCTGATGTTTTCCTTTTTGACGAGCCATTATCAAACCTAGATGCTAAACTTAGAGTATCTATGAGAGTTAAAATTACTCAATTACATAAACAACTTAAAGCAGAAGGTCAAATTGCTACAATGATATACGTAACACATGACCAAGTTGAAGCAATGACAATGGGAGACAGAATTTGTGTATTAAACTATGGTAGAATTATGCAAGTTGATACTCCTCTAAATTTATACCATCACCCAAAAAATAAATTCGTTGCTGGATTTATAGGATCACCATCTATGAACTTCATTGAAGGAGCTATAGAAGAAACTGATGATGGAATTGTATTTATTTTTGGTTTAGGTAAAGAAAGATTCTTCTTACTACCAGAAAAAATGGGAGAAAAAGTTAAAGGTTACATTGGTAAAAAGGTTATTCTTGGAATTAGACCTGAAAATATTGGAAATAAAATAACACACCCTGATGGAGAGCCTATTAACTTCATTGAAGGAGAAATCAATTTAGTTGAACATATGGGTAACGAAGAATTTATCCACTTTACAATTGATGGTGCTGAATTTGAATCAAGAATAGAAGCAAGAAAAACTGAAAATGTTAAATATGGAGATAAAGCAAACTTCTTCTTCAACGTTAAAAGAGCTCACATATTTGATATTGAAACTGAAGAGAATATTTCTTTAAATTGGGATGTTGAATAATTTTTACTAATCATATAAGTGCATAATATTATAGAGGTTAGTACTATGGAGGAAATACATGGAACTAAAAAAAGATAAAATCCCTCTTTACGTTCAATTAGCTAAAAGAATTATGTCAGAGATAGAAAAAAAAGGATTGCACGAAGATACTAAACTCCCAGCAGAGAGAGAGTATTCTGAGGAATATAAAGTTAGTAGATCAACTGTGAGGCAAGCTATTTCTTATTTGGAAAAAAAGGGTTATATATATAAAATTCAAGGTAGTGGAACTTTTGTATCTTCTAGGCGTTTGAAACAACGGTTATTAACTTTTTATAGTTTTACTGAAGAAATGAAAAAACAAGGAAAGCGGCCAGATACAAAATTAATTTCATTTAATAGAAAAGAAGCAGGGCAGAAACTAATCACTGAATTGCATTTATCTAAAAGTGATCAAGTCTTTGAAATTGTCAGACTTAGATTGGCAGATAATAAAGAGGTGATGTTTGAAAAAACTTATCTTCCTTGCAATAAATTTAATAATTTAACTAAGTATGATTTAGAAAATTCGCCATTGTATGATGTTTTACAAAACAAATACAAGATTACCTTTACTAAAGCAGTTGAGCGTTTTTCTGTAGATAAATCTGATAATATTATAGCTAAAAGCTTACTTATTGATAAAAATGATTCTATTATGAAACTACAAAGATGGACTTATTCAGGTAGTGAAATTGTAGAATATACAGTTAGTGCAATTAAAGGGGATATGTTTGAATTCGAAGTTGAGCTTAAGAGTGAATAAAACGGATTGTTCGAATCCGTTTTATTTGTCAAAAATAAATGGTACGGACAACTGCACGACTACGGACTTAGACTTTTATCTTTTATAAGTATTATGTTAGTATTAGACACATGAGCAAATTATAATTCTTAAAAAAGGAGTCGAAAGATAAAATGGAATTAAAAAATTGTATAACTTTTAAAGAGATTGCACAACAACCTTCTATCTGGAAAGAAGAATTGGACATAATCAAAAATAACCTAAAATCACTTGCTGAGTTTATAGACAAAGTTAAAGGGGACAAAATTAAAGTTGTCTTCACGGGAGCAGGATCTTCAGAATTTGTTGGAAATACTTTATGCTCATATGTAAACAGCAAAGTTGATATTGAAGTATTATCTATTCCAACTACTGATATTGTATCTATGCCTGAACAATATTTAGATAAAGATGCAGCTATGATAATGGTATCATGCGCAAGATCAGGAAACTCTCCTGAAAGTGTTGCTACAATTAAATTAGCAGACAAATTAGTAAAAAATATACACCATCTATTTATTACATGTAACCCAGAAGGAAAACTTGCTCAAATGGCAAAAGATTCAGATAATAAATATCTTCTTTTAATGCCTGAAGAGACAAATGACAAAGGTTTTGCAATGACAGGAAGCTTCTCTTCAATGGTTGTTGCTGGAGTACTTGTATTCTTAAGACAGGATTTTGATAAACTTGCAGACAGAATTACTTATGTTTCAAATGTTATTGAAAAGAATTTTGATAAGATATTTGCTGATGCAGAAACTATAGCTGACCTTGATATAGAAAGAATAGTTTATTTAGGAGATGGAGCTCTAAAAGGACTTGCTGAAGAAGTTTCATTAAAAGTTCTTGAACTTACTGCTGGAAAACTTGCTTCTTTCTTCAATACATTCTTAGGATTCAGACATGGTCCTAAATCAATAGTTAATGATAAAACTGCTATTGTTTGTATGATGTCAAATAATCCTTATACTAGAATCTATGAATTAGATCTATTAAAAGAGTTCAAACATGAAGGTGGAAAAAAGAAAATTATAGTTTTAGACACTGTTAATGATAAAGAAGTAAGAGCAAACTGTGATTACTACTTCACTTTAAATGATGCAAAAATTGGTGCTATGGAAGAGGTATTCTCTGGACTTTCATACTTAGTATTTGGTCAACTTCTATCACTAATTAAATCATCTAAATTAGGAATTAATCCTGACAATCCTTGCCCTACTGGTGAAGTTAACAGAGTGGTTAAAGGTGTAATAATTCACGAATATAACAAATAATTTATTATTTTATTTAATTTTAAGGAGGCAAAAATGTTAGTTTCAACTAGACAATTATTATTAGACGCTCAAAAAGGAAAATATGCTGTACCTGCTTTTAACGTACACAACATGGAAACAATTCAAACTGTTGTAGAGGCCGCTGTTGAGTTAAGATCTCCAGTTATTGTTGCTGCAACTCCAGGAACAATGAAATATGCAGGACCTGAATTTTTCATCAAACTTGTTGAAATTTGTTCTGATAAATATGACATTCCCATTGCTATGCACCTTGATCACCACGAAGAATATGATGAGATAGTAAATGCTATTAAATTAGGTACTAAATCAGCTATGATTGATGCTTCTCACTTTGATTTTGAAGAAAATGTAAGAAGAGTTAAAGCAGTTGTTGATTATGCTCACAAATTTGATGTTACTGTTGAAGGAGAATTAGGAATATTAGGTGGAAAAGAAGATGACCTTGTAAGAGATGATAAAGACAGTAAATACACTAACCCTGCTCAAGCTAAAGAATATGTAGAAAGAACAGGAATTGACTCTCTAGCAGTTGCAATTGGTACTGCTCACGGACTATATAAAGAAGAGCCAAAACTAGACTTTGATAGACTTGCAGAAATAAGAGCAGTTGTTGACGTTCCATTAGTACTTCATGGAGCATCAGGTGTTCCTGCAGAACAAGTAAGAAGAGCTATTGAACTAGGAATTACTAAAGTAAATATCGCTACTGAACTAAAAATACCTTTTGCCGCTAAAGTAAAAGAAGTTTTAAATGCTAACCCTAATGAAAGCGACCCAAGAAAGTATTTTACTCCTGCTAAAGAAGTAATGAAAAAAGTTGCTATGGAAAAAATCCTTATGTGTGGAAGCAATGGTAAAGCATAATAACGAAAATTAGAAATTATCACTAAACATTTATTAAAAATGTTTTTAATATTATAATCATGCGTATAACAAATTAAAATAATTCCCTAACACTAAATTAATTTGTTATTATATACGAACTAAAAAACTAGAAAAGAAAAAGCTGTATAGTACTATGTTTCCCGTAGAATTGTACAGCTTTTTCCCTTTTTTGATGCAAAAGTATTATGAGCCTATAAAACACCAATAATAATGTTTTTAGTTTACTGACTAACTTTTATACCATACTATATCTACAAAGCTTTAATAATACAATATATTGCTTTCTTTTACGAAATAATTAAGATCCTTTACACTACTAATTATATAGACTATAATAATACAAAGCATAATTTCATTATAAGTGCCGGGTTTAACTGTAAAATACTTTTATATGGATGAGGAGGAATAATGAGAGAACTTTTAAATAAGAAACTTAAAGAAAAAAAATTTTTAATTGCACAACATAGAGGAAGCTATGGAGCTAATGTTTTAGATAACACATATTTATCAATGAAATTAGCCCTTGAAATGGGAGCAGACATGGTAGAAGTTGACGTAGTCAAATCTTCGGATAATGTACTTTTTGCTTTTCATAACGGCAAAGAATTTAAAAGATTTGGAAAAGAATTTGATATAAGAACATTACCTTCATCAGAAATTGAAAAACTAGAATATATAAATATTGAAGGTGGCTTATCTGGTAGAGGTGTTGAAAGAATAGAGGATATTTTATTAAAATTAAAAGGGGATTATTTAATAAATATCGACAGAGGTTGGGATTACCTTCCTGAAATATTTGATTTAGTCACAAAATTAAAAATGGAAAATCAAGTAATTATAAAAGCTGGCCCAGAAGAAAAAGTTTTAAATTTTTTAAAAAACTCTAAGAAAAAACTGATGTTTATGCCAATTGTAAGAGATGAAAAAAGCTTAGATTTATTTTTAAAAGAAAATATCAACGTAGTTGCTGTTGAAGTTTTATTTGATAAAGAAAATCATGAGCTAAATTCACAAGCCTTTAAGAAAAAACTAAAAGAGAAAGGGATCTTATTATGGATTAATGCAATAAAATTAGATAATAGTGATGAATTTAACTTTGCTGCTGGACATTCAGATGATGGTGGATTAGAAAATTCTGGAAAAGATTGGCAGTGGATTATAGATAATGGAGCAAATATAATCCAGACTGATTGGGTGTATTTCCTAAATAAATATAGAAATAAAATTTTAGAAAAATAAAGAGAACTAAAAAACTTTACAGTTTTAATATTAAATCTTGTATAATATTTATTATAATCATTAATCATAATTATAAAGGAGTGAGTAATATATATAATAAAAATCCAAGAGTTTTTATATCATATTCATGGGATGATGACAATCATAAAAAATGGGTTAATAAGTTTGCAACTGAACTAATAAAAAATGGGATTAATGTACGTATAGATCAATACGATGTCGATTTTGGAGATAGTTTGCCACAATTTATGGAGACAGAAATTACCAATGCAGACTATGTGCTTATTATATGCACAGAAAACTATAAAACTAAAGCGGATCTGAGAAAAAATGGTGTTGGATATGAAGGTGATATAATATCTGGAGAAATACTGGCCAATCATAACAAAAAGAAATTTATTCCTGTTTTAAGAAAAGGTACCGTATTTTCTTCAATTCCAACATTTTTACAGGGAAAATTAGCCATCGATTTATCTTCAGAAAAAAATTACAGCACTAACTTTAATGATTTAATAACAACATTATTTGATTGTAAAAAAAAGCCCAAGATAGGTAAGATACCTAAATTTATTTTAAATAAAAAAGAAATATCACACGATAATAAAACTATTAAAATATTGGGTATCATTACAGATGAAGTAACAATACCAAAATTAGATGGATCAGCTGGATCTGCATTATATTCTATTCCATTCAAATTATCTTCTCACCCATCTGAACTTTGGAAAACACTATTTATAAAAAATTGGAACTATCCTCCAAAATTTACAACTATGCATAGGCCAAATATTGCTACGGTAAGTCATGACAAAATCATTTTAAATGGAACAACTATTGAAGAAGTGCAACAGTATCATCGTGACACCTTAATTCTATGTATTGCAAAAACCAACGAAGATGAAAAAAAGTTTTTAGAAACTAAAAAAAGAAAAGAGGAAAGAAATAAAATTCTAACAAATAACCATTACCAAAATATTTTAAACAAAGCTAAAGAAATAAAATTCTAATTTTTTAATTGGCTCATCTTTCTTTTTTGATGATTATCATTTTTTTATTAAAAGCAATCTTGCAATATTGATAAATAATTTATTTTATAAAAGTAAACTATATAAAATTC
>NZ_JADRHM010000044.1 GCF_018205345.1 Fusobacterium sp. DD2 | reverse complement strand
AAACCTCTCCGTTAATTACGAAGAGGTTTTTTTATAACTTTTACTCTGATATACAATTGTTGAATAATCTTTTTCACCTTTCTCTTTTCTTAATATTGCTAATACCTGAGAAAAGTAAGCCCCAACCTTATTAGGCCTTTCTTTTAAAAGTGACGCTGGTACAAAATACTCTCCTTTTTCATGTTTTTTTAATCCCAAAATTATATCTTTATGCTCTCTTTTAGTTCTGTGCAGCAAAATATCAACTTCCAATTTTAAAGAAAAAAATTGTCGTGAAAACAAACTTGTACAGCACTTGAAAATAACAAATTCAATCTTTTGAACATATCTAGTTTTAATTTTGTAGTTCCATTTTCCTTATAATCAATATTTTTTAAGGATAATCTCTTTTTCTCCAGTGCTGAATAAAAATTTGAACCTGAAAGGTTAGTCTGAACTCCTGTTAAATGAAGAAAATTACTTGCTTTACATTTCATTTCAAAACTTTCTTTTTTACCTGTTATTACATTTTTATAAATATATTTATATTCCTTATTTAATAACAGTTCATCAAATACACTTTTCGCTTCTTTAATCTCTTTAAAAAGTTTCTTTTTATCCTGCATCTCTCCCCCCAGTTTAAAAAAAAAGCTACCTCGAAAGGTAGCTGAAAAGGTTTTTCTGTTGTCCACCAACTTGTTGGTCTGAATACCCAACTGCAATTTCGAGTTTTTCTGTTGCTCGCCAACTTACTGGTCTTTATTACCCAGCTGCTATTTTGGATACCCTTTTTCTTACCTAAATGATACTATATTACTCACAAAAAGTCAAGTAAACCATTGAATTTGTTTAACTTTTTATATACTAAATATATATAGAAAGAATGAGGCTGTTGCATTTCTAAATTGTACGACTTAACAACAGCCTCTCTCTTTATTTAGGGGGTAATCTAGAACTTCATTCTGAACTCTAAACCACCATTAAGAGCTTTATCACCTGTTGAATATCCAACTTTTACTGCTACTCCATAACTTTCATTTTCTACTCCTATTCTTCCTACTACTCCAAGATCAATCTTCTCTCTCTTTTCCTTGGGAAGTTTGTAGTAGTCAGCAGTAGTTCTATTTACTCTTGCTCTCATTTGAGCCTTATCTATGTTCCCAAACTCTCTTGAGACATTGACATCAACTGAGGCTACAAGTTTTTTATTTTCAAGAGGTGTATCATATTTTACTTCCACTCCTGCATTTGGCAGTACACTTATATAGTCTTTAGATTTGACATCAAGTCTCATCTCTCCACTATTTTCATGTATCTTACTAATTCTTCCACCTGCAAGGTCTACACCTGCATAAGGCTCAATTGTAAAATGCTCTGATAGTCTGTAGTTAACTCCCAATGTGTTATCTAAAAATACTCCATAAGAGTGATATTTAGATTTTGCTTTAAATATATCATCAACTACAAGATATCTTCTATCCATCTTTCTATAAGATCCTTCAAGACCAGCCTTCCAAGTCCAGTTAAATTCATTGTTATATCCATAAGCATTTGACTTATAGTATCCAATCTGACCTGTAATAGCTTTCTCTTTAGATTTTCCTATATCTCTAAACTTAAACTGCTCGTTAGCCATACCTAAGAACATTCCACTACTTTCTCCAAGTCTTACAGTTTCATTGTTATTAAGTACAAATACACCTTGAACATCACGTTTATAGCCAACTCCTCTTCCTTTTCTAGAACCGATTTTGTCATGTTCACCAAAGAATTTAACCTTCATAGTATCTTTTGTATTAGTTTGCCAGCTCATAAGGTCATCAAACTCTCTGTAAAAGCTATTGTGGCTTAACATAACTCTTTTAGCAGTATTGACATACTGTTTACCTAACATCTCATTTACAGCCTGTTTATAAAGGATCTCTTCATTTTTACCAATGTTATTTATTCTGTTGAACATTTTCTTTTCTCTTGAATCCAGAGCATTCATTCCATATCTTTGCTCCATACCATCCATAAAGTTGTAGATTTGACTGTCTTTAGCTACTGTATCAGTATATTTTATCTTAGTCATTACAACATTTTGAAGTATCTGACTTCCATTAAATCTATTCGGTGCAGCAGCCCATGTAAGTGATCCTGATAGTACATTCCATTGTTCAACCTGTGGGTTATTTATAATAGCTGCGTTATACTCATTAAAGATATTATCTCCAACAATGATAGTTGTTTCATTAGTTGCTTCAGCAGCTTCAGTACCTATTATCAGATCTGCCTCATTTACTTTAAGAGTACCATTGATTGGGTGAGTAAAGTCAATACCAGATGTATCAACATACATACCAATCTTTTCAAATATTGCACCTTCGTTTTTATGGTCTGGCATAAGTCCTTCTACAACTTCAGGCTTAACAATTACCTCATCAATTGTATAATCTGAAGTTGGAGTCATATTAACTCTGTCAAAGTATATTGGTTCTACAAGGATTCCATCTACTGCAATATTCGTATCCTTATTTTCTCCAGGGTTATGAACAGTGATAACTGTGCTACCTACTGTTTTTTCATTACCTGACATAGCATTGTGCTCATATACTGGTGCATTAGTTGTGTTAGCTTCAATTTTACCACCTACAACCTTGTATATTCCTTTTCCTGTATCTTCATGTATTGTGATGTTACCATAGTTTTTAAGTATAGCACCTGTATCAAGATATATTGCTGATGCTCCTGTAGCTCCTGGGAATATCTCAATATTTGCTCCAGCAGCATTTATTCCTACAGCTCCTTTACCAAGATACATACCCATAGCTTTTTTACCTCTAATGTTGATTGTACCTTCGTTTGTAGCCTTAGAACCAGTTCCTGCTGCATACATACCGATACTTTCCTCTTTATCTACATTTATTGTACCTTTGTTTATTATGTTACCACTGCTTTCACTTAGGATATTTCCATAGTCATCCTTTTCCAGATGACCTGCTCCCATACCGATACCATAGATTAAGTTTTCAGTACTACTTTGAGAAACGTTGATAATACCACTGTTTATAGCAGGTTTCATATTTGGATTATTGCTTGTTGAGTAGATTCCTATACTTCCCAGTTCATGTGAGAAATCTATATTTCCGTGGTTTTCAAACTGTCCAGCTACATAGTATCCATAGTTTCCATCTGAAATTTCAGTAGTGTTATCTGTTGACCTTCCCTTTAAATTTGTCCATGATTCAATTCCACCAGCAATTGGAGTTTCATCAATTGAGTAAACATAGATTGATTCTCCATTGAGCTTAGCATTTGGAGTTCTTATCTCAACCTTGTTGTTACCATTTTTCTTTGCAATGCTTAGTCCAATACTGTGTTTTCCAAGGTCTATTGATGAGAAATTCATCTTGATATCAGAATCCTTTCCATCATGGTGAAGAGCAATTGTTTCATTATTTTCTTCACCTTGGGCAACCTTCATAGTTCCTGCAAGATTAGCTATAGTGTTGTCATGAGTTAGTATTCCAATTCCTGATTTACCAATCTCTATATTTGAGTTTGCAGTAGAATCAACATCATAACCATAGAATCCTACTGTATTTTCTCCAGTTATAAGCTTACTGTCATTTGTAAACTTAGTTCCTTTTTCTTTTATATATACTCCTATATTTTTACTATCTGTAGGAGTGTTACCAGTGATATTAACTTCGCCACTGTTTTTAACATCTCCATTTCCTTCAGCATATATTCCTACAATTCCGCTTCCCTGACCATTAGTTGTAATTTTAGCATTGTTTAAAACACCAGTAGTGTTTTTAATTACAATACCTTGAGCCTTTGAAATAGTACCAGTTCCATCACCAATTATGATATCTCCGTTGTTTTCAAACTTATCAGAGTTAAATGTAAGAACTGCTGTTGAATTTGAACCAGACTTAATAGCACCATCATTTTTAAAATCTAGTGATTCTGAAACAAAGATACCTGTGTTACCCTCTCCAATATTCATTGCACTCTTGTTGTATACTCCAGTTTTATCTGTAAATATACCGATAGAATTTTTTCCATTTAAGTTAATAGTTCCCTCAGTATCCACATCATAAGTTGCAACAGGATTATCCTTGATTGAGTATATTGCAACTGAGTTATCTCCATCTAAAGTGATATCATTATTTACCTTAACTTTAGAGTTGTGAGCATTTACCAGTACCATTCCAGGTGTGCTGTAGTTTTGAGCTCTCCAGTCAGGTGCTGCAATATTTATTTCAGCATTCTCCATAGCTATATAGTTAAATCTCTTAGTTCCAGAAGGATCATTATTAATTGTTATATTTGAACTTATTGGGTCTACAGCCTCATTTTTAAATACAAATATTGTATTGTTATCTCCTTTAAGATTTATTGTAGAGTTAAGTATGTGATTAGATGTTGTACCAGGAGTTTTTCTTATATCATAAGCTATAGCACTGTCAGTAAGATTGATAGTTCCATTATCTACTAACTCTCCATCTTTGATGCTTATAGCTGTAGAATCTTTTTTAACACTTATTGTTCCTCTATTCTCAACTTTAGTGTCTTCAGCAAATATACCAATAGAGTTTGGTGCTTCTGTTAGGTCTATAGCTGAATTTGGTCCATTTTTGATGTCAGATGTTGCACTTGGATAAGTTGCACTATCATTTTTAGCAAGTATACCAAAAGTTCCAGTTTTTCCAGCAATAGCCTTAATTGTTCCTGTGTTTGTGATATTTATATTTTCATTTCCAACTTCACAACTTGGATCTCTATTGATAGCGTAGATTCCTACTGAACCGCTACCTAGCTCTATATTTCCACTGTTAGAAAGAATAGTTCCACTGTTTCCGTACATAGCCAGAGCGTTATCTCCAGATACAACTACATCTCCAATGTTGTTAACAGTTACATATCCTCCACCTAGAGCAGTAGTAGTCTTAGCAGGTTTACCAGTTGTTGGATCTGCAGGAACACTGTTTCCAGTCAGTTCAATCTTTCCTTTATTGATTATCTTAATCTTATCAATAGTTCCACCCTCATAGTTATTTTGGTAGAAAGCTATCTGTCCTGGTTTTGCACCTTTAACTACAACAGGATTTCCATCTGGATCTTGTGCTTCTACAGTTACATTTGCTGCAGTCATATTTATCTTACCAAGCATATCATCTGGATTATCAAAATCTCCTGCTCTATCCACAATCATAGTTCCACGGTAGACAGAGAATAGCTTGTAATCTCCAGTTCCATTTGGTCCATTTTCAACTACAATATTATCTCCAAATGTATCAGTTACTGTGGTAAGTTGGCTAAGTTTTATATTACTCTTATTAAGAAGCAGAAGAATACTTCCGTCATCCATCTTCAGATGTAATTTTTCAGGACCATTTGGAGTTTTAGTTTTAACCCACCAGTCTATATGTTTTTTTATAAAAGTGGACTGGTTACCTGTAGCTGTATCTTCAATATAGAATGCAGTGCCACCTTCCAGGATATTTACATCTACATCACTTGCAAGTTCAAGACTTGAATAGTTTGGCAATCTATTTCCACTTCCATAGTTATATGTAAGTAGGGAATTTTTACCAACAATGATTTTCAGATTTCCACTTGAATTATCAAGAGTTATTGAAGTATTGTCAGGATATAGAGCTACTGCTCCATCAGCTACAGTTATAGTACCACCTTTTAATAGGGTAGGCTCATTGGCATGTGTAACTCTGGCATATACAGCCATAGAACCTTTTCCTTTTGCTGTAACTTCAGCATTAGGGTTACTCATCTCAAAAGTTCCCTCGTTAAATACACCAACTGATTTTATACCAGTCACTGTTATTTTTCCTTCATTTTTACCAGTAGCTGAAACTGGAGTTGTCGGATGCTCTTTTTTAATAACCATTCCCGCACCGCCAGTTACATTTTCAATGTTTATAGTTCCCTCGTTTAATATATCAGCTTCTCTTTGAGCCACCATACCAAAAACCCTGTTTTTCATATCACTGCCATGACCGGCATTGTCTATTTTACCTTTGTTTATAGCCTGTGCTACAGCTTCTTTGTGAGTGCTAGTAAATTCTTCTTTAACCTTACCATCAGAGATCATACCTACGGATTGTTTTCCTAAAAGATGTATATATCCATCAGTATCATTTATTACTTTAGTAGATGGATCCTGGTCTTTTAGTTTTACAAGGATTCCTGCATCAGATACTGGTACCTGTTCTGCATACATCCCTATATTCATAAGGTATTCAACTTTATTATCTTTTACAATTACTGCTTCAGGAACTGTTTCAGGGTTTGAAAATACCTCTGGGTCAGCAGTTATCTCAATAGTTCCCTTGTTAGTCATATCTGAAGCAATATTTACATACATTCCGACACTGTTAGCTATGTTGTCTTTTAGCTTGATACTTCCATCATTTACAGCTTTTCCTTTTGGTAGAGAGACATATAAAGAGTTTTCCAAATATTTTCTTGCCTCTTTCATAATATCCTCTATGACAATTAATTCAACTGCCTTTTTTTTAGAATCGTTATGTTCAATTGAATATTTTGTATATGCATCTACTATTTTAGGAAGCTGTGCATAAAAGTCATCTACATTAAAATCAACATTAGGTCTTACAAAGCTGTCATCTATAAGTAATCCCATTCCAACAGAGCTATCTGCTTTATCCACACCATCAGGATTTTTTCTAAGCTCTATCTCTCCACTGTTTATAAATGATACTTTATTATCATTGTAATTTGGACTGGTTGCCATTGACCATTTCATAGCATAAGAGTTATTTCCACTCATTTTTATCTGTCCAGTGTATTCCTTACCTTCTGGATAATCACTAGAAACATTGTTATTTCCCCAGTTAGGATATTTTCCTTTACCATTTATCAATGAAACTGTTGTTGCAGTTATTGGTGGATTAATATATGTGCTTCTTACTTTATTAATATGTTCTTTTAAATCTTCATCTTTAAAACTTGTATCTACAATTTCAGTTGGTTTTGTGCTGCCTGGATTATCCTGGTTATATTTTTCTGCAATGGTTTTATATCTGTCTTTTACCATTGTAATTAACTCAGTTTCAGGACATTCATACTTTGAAAGCGTAATCTGTGGAAAAACTATATGTTCAGTAGGACTTTGAGTGTAAATAGAATAAGATTCTCCATTTCTCTTTAAATAAGAACTATAAGCATAGAGTCCTATACTTTTTTCTCCTCTGAAATCTATAATTCCATCATTTTCTTTTATACCTTTTGTATTTTCCTCTTCAATCTGTGCTAATCCAATCTTATATCCAACATAACCATCTTTACTTCTTCTTATCTCATATTCAGCTAATTTTGCATTAGGAACTAATTTGTTCTGGTGCATAAAAGACAGAGATCCAGGAAAACTTGGTCCTAAAAGTACATTTCTTGTTTTTACAGTTCCATCACTTCGTGTAACCTTATTTCCATCTGCATCAAGTATAGGAACATTCATAGGTTTTTGAGTAACATTACCACTTGAATCTTTAACTGTGTATTGATTATTAAGGTAATTTGATCCTGTCCTTGTATCTTTGTAAACTGGCATCTTTTGTATGTAGAGTTCATCTTTTTCATCAATATCAGTTATTGTAGCATAGTTTCTAATATGTTTATCATCACTTGAATCCTGAACTGCTACTCCAAATACAAGAGGTCCTGCCATCTGAATCTTGGCATCTGGAACTACCAATGAAGCTGCATCACTGTCAAATTCTATTGCTCTTCCTCCACCAACCATAAAGTATTGGCTATTTCTAGATTCCAGCTGTTCTTTTGTATAGTAATTTAAAGTCTGAGATTCATATCCATTTGCTTTTGGTGCTTTCTCTTGCAAACTTATTTTCCAAACTGGCTTTTCCAGTAGGGTCAGCCACAAATCCCTTAGGTTGTGGCACGTTTATTCCACATATAGATATTCGAGGTGCTGCTGAAGGGTTGAATGAATCGATTTTTATGACATTTTCTCTGTCAGTTGCTTCATTAAAGTTCTTTAAGTTGATATCATTTGGAAATCCAGAAATATAATTAGTTTTGAATGTTAATTTATCAGGTGGTAGTCCCCAATCATTATCTCCCCAGGTGTTATGATAGATTTGGAAGCCAGACTTAAATTTTGTTCCACTGGTTACAGTATTAAGGTAATCTCCACTTGAATATATATTTCCTCCAAAGTTGTTATCTGCATATGCCAGGAACACAAGATTTGATGGTCTTGGCATTGGCGGCATCACAATATCAGGACTCACTGGTGCAAAAGTATTTATTCTTACATCAGGTTGTGCTGGTTCATCTGGTGATGCAGGAATACTTACAGATTGTGGAACTGTTATTGGAATGGATTCTACACTTATTGAAATAGGTTCTTTTTCAACTATCCTTGGCTTAATTGAAGGTGTAAGTGCAATTCCAATTGGATACTCTACAGGTACTTTTATCTGTAGGTATTCATCATCTGTTTCCCCTTCATATGAGTAGATATAATTACCAGGATTTGATTTTTTTTCCTGTTCAATCAGCTTTTCAACTTCATGAAAGTTCGAACTGATTGGGCTTGTGTTTCTTACAAAAAGATTTTTACTACGTTCAAACCTATAACTATATGGGTATCTGTCATGAATTTTATCCCTGTTCCACCAATAGTTAATTCCCACTTGCCATGATCTTTCCCAAGGTTTAATTACCTGTTTACCCTGCTCTAAAAGTTGTAATATTTCAAGATTAAGGTGATTAGCACTGCTTTCATTTTTTCTTATTAAATCTTCAACAGTCTTTTGTTCACCTTGAATTTCTGCACCTAACTCCTGTCTTGTAGGTACATTTTCAATAATTTCTTCTATAATTACTATCTCTTCTGCATAAGTTAAGTTTCCAGTTATCAGAAATGCTACAAGCACTCCTGCTGAATAACTAACTCAATGTCTTAGATCTCTTGAGAAATCTTTTGATACTCTTTTCAATTTCAGCTATGTTATTCATAACTCCTCCCTTTGTGTTATAAAGAACATTCTGTAATATCTCTATCAAGTATGAAAGATAAGTATCTTGTGAAATGTTAAAGAAAAAAATGTGATATATTTATGATTATACCATGTTAAAATTGAATATTCAATGGTATATAGTACTATTTTATTATATAATAACACCAGTATTTACAAGTGTTAATTGCCTATTTACTTAAAAAAAATATGATGATTTGGTGATGATGTTTTTCAGAAATTCTATACAGGTTAACAAATAAAATTCACTTAGCTATAAATTCTTTCTATTTATTTTGCTCACTCTGTTTCGCTGCATAAATTACGAAACAATTTCTAATGCCCGTGAATTTTATTTTTAAAACCTATTGGTAGAGTTCTGTAATTTATCACAAAAAACAGGATGGAATACTCCACCCTGTATCTTTGGTTTATCTATTTTTTAACTGTTCTTCTTTTTCTACATCAAATATTATAAGTGCTGAGTGAGTACTACTATTAGCAAAAGAATAATGAATCTCCTTAATTATTCTTCCGCTTAGTAATATATCAGTCATAGCTTTTTCAAATTCTTTATCACCAATCACATTGACTATTTTTACATATTTTCCCTTATTTGGATCCTTTGGTTGTTTTGAAAAACATCCCATATAAATCCCTCCTTGATTTTATATAGTATATCTCTTCTGTTAATATTATACTATATAATTTGAAGACTTGCAGGTATGTGAGGAAATCTTTATCTTGTATCAGTTAAAATATAATAATATACGGATATGTTCTAGCTGACTAGATTATATTATGTATCTTTTATAGGGATTTACGCTAGTAATGGAATTTACAGGTGTAAATATGTTATAATGGTACTGAAGATGTATGATAAATAAAAATGTATTTAATGAATAATTTAACGTTATTAAAATAAACAGGATTAGACTTTAGTAAATAAAAAAGCTCGTAAAAACTTAAAAAAAAAAGAGGTGTATAATATTGGAAAAAATAAAACATGTATTTTTATCTGACAAAGCTGAAGGTAATGATAGTTTTGCATCTCAAGCACACAGTAAAATAGCAAAACAAATAAAAGAATTAATATTATGTAATGATGAATATATTACCCCGCATTTAATAGGAGTAGAAGGAAAATGGGGGAGTGGAAAGTCAAATGTTATTAAAATAGTAGAAAAAGAAATAGAAGAGGAACAAAAACAAGGGGAAAATAAAATTCCAAATCAATATATTTTTTTCTATTACGATGCATGGGCACATCAAGAAGATTTACAAAGAAGATCTTTCTTAGAGAATTTGACTGAGAAGATGGTCGAAGTTAGTGGATGTGGAGAAGAAAACGTATGGGAAAATAGTTTAACTAATCTTTTAGCAAGAAAAACGAGAACAGAACAAAAGGAAGTTCCTGCTTTAAGCAAATGGATGTTATTATTTTTGGGTATGGGTTATATTTTTAATTTAATTGCAAATTCATTAGGTTCAGGGCTTAGAAATTTATTATGGAAATTTTTAATACTTTTATCATTTATAGCTGTTATCATAATGTGTTATTGTTACAAAAAGTATTTTAAAAAAATAGATATAAGTTTTTCAGAGTTATTTTATTTATATAGAGAAAAAACTTTAAATAAAACTTTGGAAACAATTACGTCAACTGAAGAACCATCTGTTAGAGAGTTTAAGAAATGGATGAATAATATTTCGCAATTTTTAGGGGAACATAATAAAAAAATGATAATAGTATATGATAACATAGATAGATTACCACCTGAAAAAGTTAGTGAAATCTGGTCTTCAGTCCATACTTTCTTTTCAGAGCAAAGATATGACAATATTACAGTAATTGTTCCTTTTTCAAAAGAACACCTATTACTTGGGTTGAAAGCAAATGATGATAGTAAAATTTTAGAAAAAACTTTTCAAGTAGTATACAAAGTAACACCACCTGTTTTAAAAGATTGGAAAGAATATTTTTCTAATCTAATGAAAGATGCATTTGAAAATATAGGCATAACGGAAATGGACATTGAAAGTATAAGAATATTGTACGATAAAAGAAATTATGAAATAACACCAAGAGATATAAAAATTTTTATAAATGATATGCTCGTATTAAATTCTATCTATGATGATATTCCATTAAAATATGTAGCTTTATACGTGCTTTTTAAGAAAGAAATAGATAAAGATTTTAGAAAAATTATACTTGAAGATTTTGATTCAGATGATACAAAAAAACAAAATAATAAATGTGATATTTCTGAATATATTAAAATTTTAGGTAAAGAAACACCAAAGTATTTATCTGCTTTATATTTTGGTGTTACTCCTAATACTGCAATTCAAACCTTATTAGGAAGAGATATTGAAGTAGCTTTAAGAAATGGAAATTATGAAGTAATTGATAATTGCGTTAAAGTAGAAGGATTTTTTCATGTTTTAGAAACTGTTGTTTTTTTATTTAATGCTTCTACAGTAGATATAGAAAAACTTGTACTTGCTATAAAAAATATAGAGCCAAATAAAGAATGGGAGAAAATTTTAAATCATGTCGTTCATGATTTGTTTGATGATAACACAACACAATTTAGTTTTAAAGATTATCATAAAATTTTAATCAAAAAATGTCCTACTGAAACTGCACATATTATAAAAAAATTAGCAAGTTTGGATATATCTTATAATACAGAAGAAATAACAGAAACGTGTAATGAAATTATGATGTTGGATGATTATGCTAAAGACAGAGGTATTGATATAGAAAATGACATGGTAGAGCATACGTGTGAACCAGATTTATTTTTACAAGTATTAAAAATAGTAGATAAAAAATATAAGAGATATAAATTTAAAGTATCTGATGAATCACTTGATAGTTATTTAGAAAAAAATATAAAAGAACTTCCGAAAAATATGGTAAATGCCATTAAATTAGTTTTAAAAAATTTCAAAATGGAAAGATTAAAAAAATTAACTTCCGCTTTATTTGAAAATAAAGAAAGTAAAGATATTGATGAATGGTTTTATATTGTTTTAAATGAGGAGTTAATCAATACTCAAAAAACTTTCGGACAATTAGAACTTCAACTTTCGTCATTTTTTTCAAATTCTGGAGATATAATCGAGAAAGACAGCGAAATAAGAAAGTATGTGCTATGTATTTTTATGAGTATAGTAGCAGAGCATCCAGATGAAAAAAGTAGTATTTCTTATTTTGATACAATATTTAATATTACAGATAATGAATTACTAAATCAAATTTCAGAAATAATAGTTTATTATATTTCATTTGATAAAATACTAGAATTGTTTTCTGAATATAAAAGTTCTAAATTTATTAAGAAAGTACTTAATACACTATATAAAAATAATAATATTCAACATTTAAATGTTTTAAATGTATTGAAAAATTATAATAGCATTCGTGATATAGTTGAGGACAATGATATCAAAAAATTCTTTGAAATATTTGATCAATTTTATATGAATTCAGAAATTGAAATAGATTATAAGGATGCTCCAGAATTAATTTCTAAGGAGTTTATGCCAGATATAAGTCAGTTTCCTGAATTCAAGTCTGTGGACCTTCTTCAAAGAATATATATTGAATATTTTAAAGATGAAGATACTGAAAAATTTTTATTTAATGAGATAAGTGGTGAATCTTATGACAAATCAGAAATACTATCTTTATTACTGGATAGAAATGCTTTTAAAATTTCAAACTCAATATGTGAGGAATATATTGATATTTTAAAAAACATATCCAAGAATAAAATTAAACTAAATGCAGAAAATATTAAGATTCTTGACTCAATTTATAAAAGAATTAACAAAGAAATATTAATCGAACCTATAACAATTGATATAAAAAAAGAGTATCTTAAGGACAATCGTGAAACTATGACAAAAGATGAATTTTTATTTTTTATAGATAAATTTATAAATTTAGGAGTATTTAATGAACATTTAAATACAAATGACGATGAAATTGCATATTTAAAAGTACTGAAAACATTTATATTTCCTTTTATTGACTTTGATAAGACTTTAAATGTTTTGGAAAATAGTCAAATAATTCAAGACAACATTTTCTTATTAGGAGATAAGGTTTTTTCTTCAATAGGTGAATTAAAAAGAAAAATTGAGGAAAAACATGATCAATATCCAAAAATTTCTGAATTAATAGGAAAACTTGAAAATAAAAATAACGTTAAAGATAAAGAGAAAAAATTATTATAAACTAAACTTTACCAAGCTGGACTAACCCTCCAGCTTTTTTAAGCACTCATCCCTCTGCATCTTGATTTTAAAGACGTTAAATAACTCTTAAATCCATATATATCAAGCTGAGAAAGTCTGCTTCTGCTTTTATTCAGTTCCTCTATTGGAATACAGCTTATAATCCCCTCAACCTCTGCTTTCAGCTCCTTATTTGTTGTAATTCCACTGTATCTTGAGAGCCACTTTTTCTTCTCAGAAGTAAGTTCATTTTTAACACTCTCTTTTTTCTTAACCTCAAAATCCCACTCACCTTTCAATCCCATGTACAGTATTGCATTAAAATTCTCCCCTTTTCCAGATTGTACATACTCCTCAGTAAATTTATACACCTTATGAAATCTCTCCTCAGTTAGCCCTTTTATATTCTTTTGGATATTTCTTATGGTGTTATTATTAAGCTCTGGATATATCTCTTTTTTCAAAAAATTATACACAAAAGGACTACTACTCATTTTCTCATTCTTTTCAAACTCACCATCTCTAGTAGTAGTTTCTTTATTTGTAAATCTTTTATTAGTTACTCTATCCTTAGTAAATCTATTATTAGTATATTCTTTTATTAGTAGTGTTGGATTTTCCGCTAGAGGTTTTTCCACTTGTGGTTTTTCCTCACGTGGATTTTCCGCTGACGGTTTTTCTCCAGATGACTTGTCCATCTCTCCCCTGTTATTCTTTACTTCTGTTTTTTCATTCTTTGAAGGTTTATATGTTAAAGTGCACCCTTCAGGTACCTCTATAATCTCACTTTTAAGTGTATCTAAAAGCTCCTTACTAAATGGTGTTGGCACCTCATATGCCACATATATATTTTCCTTGATTATCCCCTTTTCTCTCACTTCAAATAGGTGGCAATAATTATTGTCTCTAAGTTCCATAAGAGCTGTTCTAAATGAGTCGATTCCATCTTTTTTAGTCTTTTTGAGGTGTTCCACCTTTATCTTCCAATCCTCAGGTCTTCCTATAAGGTATACAAGAAGTCCAGTTGCCTTAAGGGATAATTTTGCATCCTCTACACTTTTTTTATCAATTTTAATATAGTACCCATCTCTTTTTTTCACTTTTATAATTGCCATTGCTCCTCCTATTTTTCCATTTTATTCCTATTAACATATGGTAAGCCACTTGTGGAATTTTAGTAAGAGAACTAATAGTAACTATTAGTAACTACTGGAAAGGAATTTAAATTATTTTATAATAATGAAAAAAACATTGTAATTATTTAAAAAATATATAACTGAGTCAAAATTGTGAAAAATAGCTATATTTATTCGTCATGTTCACGTCATAAATATGTATAAAGTGTGTATTTTTTAAAAAAGTGATTGAAATTTAGCCTAATATAGTATATTATCTACGTATAATATACTTCAAACAAGGAAGGGATTAAAAATAATGAATAAAACTATTGAAATAAGTAAATTCGTAAAGAATAGCAAAAACAAGATTTCTGATACAATACCTAGAGAATATATTACAGCTACTGGAAAAGAAATTTCCTTACTTGTAAAAAATCGTCTATTAAATCTTGAAGAATTATCAGGTTTTGAAAAATATAAAAACTATTTTATTAGATTTACCAATGATGGAATTACAGACTGTTTCTTTTTAATGGAAAAGAAAAGAGCTAAAAAGTCACAACTTATTGTTACAGGGCAAATGGCATATAATGCAAAGGATATTAAAACACTTCAGCATTTAAAACTCTCAGGAAATTCCTATGCTGGACTTTTGGCATACCCTTGTCTTGTCCTTACCAAGATGCCATATCTATATGAGCAGGTAAATAGTATGAGCAAAGAGGAAAAAGATTTCTACTACCATGATCTGCATAAACTTACAACTCTCATTGCAGTATATTTTCTCTATAATCATGTGCAGGACAGCAGTTTTTTATCTGCAACTGAGAAGCACGATAAAAAAATTATACTTAATAAATATACACAGGAGGGTTATTCTCCAGTAAGTATAAACACATGTCCCAAGTATCTTTTACACTTTTTAAAAGATCTCCACAGGGACAGAAATACATTGAGTCTATATGAGCTTACTCACATACCAAAACTTCTAAATTTCTTTATATCTATTATTGAAAAAGAAGATGGATTGGATAAGATTACTATATTTGAAAGAACTCCTGAAAAGGATATAGACCTTATAGTCACAACTTTATTTTACAGAAGAGATAAGGTAAAGGAAAGCAATTATGAAAACAGAGGAAGAATCAGAAAATTCCCATTTGTTCATGTAAAAACACTTGCTGCATATAATGATTACGATGAAAAACCTCAGTATATTTTCCCATACAATGAGGTATTTGATTTCATAATCAATATGTTCGCCTTTTATCTTTATCTGAAAAATCACAAAAAGAAGAGCATAAAGGTAAAAAAAACAGAAAAATAAATTTATATATAAAAAAAGCTGATGCATTTATAAGATTATAAAAATTAAAATTCTTGGCATTAGAAATTGTTTCGTAATTTATGAAGCGAAACAGAATACTGAAAATCCGACTGTCTGAACGGAGTGAGTTTCGGATTTTCTTTCTGTAAGCAATATAAATAGAAAGAATTGATAGCTTAAAGAATTTTATTTTTATAGATTTGCATCAGTTTTTTTATTTTCTATATTTTTTATTTTCCTTATTTTTACTGGGTTTTTCTTACTATTTTGTAATAATTACAAAAACATTATAATTTTATATTGACAATGAGTTTAATAAGTGATATTATAATCACATGAAATAAATACAGCACCAATTAAGTATAGAAAGTGCTGTTAATAAAATGTTTATTAGTCGAAATTTAAGGGAGGAAATTTTATGAGAAGTATTGCACAATTTGATTTACAATATGCACACAGATTTTATGGTTTTAGAGGGGAAGCTCAATATCTACATGGTCACACTGGAGTATTAACTATTGAAGTAGAAGATTCAGTTAATCCAGGAGTTAATATGGTATTCCCATGTAACGAAATTCAAAAGACAGCATGGAGCCTATTAAAGAACTTTGACCACGCTTTAGTTTTAAGAGAAGATGACCCATTATTACCTGCAATATTAGATGTATATGAAAAACAAGGAATAAAAGATGGAGCACCTAACAATGTAATGAAGGGAGAAGCTTTCAAAACTGAACTTGCTACTGCATACCCTGATTGCCGTTTAGTTGTAACTAAAGAAACTATGACCGTTGAAGGAATGATTAAGATTGTTTACGACTTATTAAAAGACAAACTTAACATTGCTAAAATCACATTTACAAGTGGTGTAAATGCTACATCTGCAGAATTCACAACTAAAAATGATATTGAACGTTGCCCATTATGTGGTATTGCTTTAAATGAAAACCACGTATGTCCAAAATGCGGATATAAAAAATAATTAGTGCCTAACCAAATTCAAGATAGATAAAGATAGCCAGTAGAATATTCTGCTGGTTATTTTTTTTATATAAATAGAGGAAAAAAGAGAAAGAGTGCAAATAAAAATACAGATTTCTATTTTATTATTTTTTTCTAAAACTGGAGGTAACATGGAAGAAAAAATAAAGTTTTATAGATTAAATAAATACGCTAATCCTGATGGCACTCCTACTTTGGACATTTTTGAGAAATCTCTTAGTGAGATAAATGAAACAGGAGAAAAGATTGCAGGGAAGATAAAAAATAAAAAGCTGTTTTTAAAAGATATAACTGATGAGCCACTTTTTAAAGATATGTACATGGTTTTTGAATTGGAAACATTCCATGAAACAGAGAATTGTTTATTCTGCATTTTTAATAACAATAACAATATCATCTTTTTTGGAAATATGTATTACGATGATGAAAGCTCCTTACAAGTTTTAAAAGACCAGGGAGTCTATAATGGTCCGTGTCTTATCTCTCAGCATATATATTATAACACCTTTAAAGCTTATACAGACTATAAAGGATATATAGAATGTAAAGGAATGGCAAATCTTCCATGGCAACTTTTTAAAAAAATCTCTTGTGATATTGAAATGTTTTTTCTATACAATCATAGAGAAAAAAAGATTGATTTTTCTCTGACAGAGATGGAAAAAAAGATGATGTTAACTATTCAAATTCATGATAGAAATACAAATGAAGTAGCTGAAGAAATAGTAGACTATTCTACAAATATTGCGTATGGTTTTTTTAGAAACTCTATAGTTTGGGACTTCTCTATTGCAGATCTTGATCAAGTAAAGATAGAAGAAGTTAAAAACTGCTATATTCCCTTTGCATTCGTCCCACAAGGAATAAGTGGATTTCTTTTTGCCCGTTTCGAAAATATGAAAGATACCATTAAACTCTATGAAGGACAGTTTTTTTATTCTAAAGAAATGCTGGAGAGCTATCTTAAAGAAAATGAGAAAGAACGTGATTCCTACAGTGGAATAACTAAATTCCCATGTGTCTCTTTTTATTCATTACTTTCCAATACTCCAAGTGATAAGGAACTGACAGCTTATTATTATTATATGTTTATGATGGGAATAATGTTTAATTCAGGATATGAAGAGTTTACTGAGGAGAGTACCAACAACTAATTTGTTTTTATTCAAAAAAATATTGACTTTTTTATCCAAAGTATATAAAATCAATATATAGCCTGGATGGCGGAATTGGTAGACGCGGAAGACTCAGGATCTTCTGGTGGATTAAAACACCTTTGGGGTTCAAATCCCCTTTCAGGCACCACACTATAAATAATAATGGGGTTGTGAATCTCTAAAATTATAAGAATAAAATTCTCGATATTAGAAATAGTTTCGTAATTTATGCAGCGAAACAGAATACTGAAAATTCGACTGTTTGAACGAAGTAAGTTTCGGATTTTCTTTCTGTGAGCAAGATAAATAGAAAATATTTATACCCTAGAGAATTTTATTCTTTTTTAATTTGGAACAACCCCATTTTTTTAAACAAATTTTACTATTATTTTCTTCCTCTTTCTGTCTCTCCACCTCTTTTATCATTTCATAGTACCCTTTCAGTGCTGCAAAGGGCATAAACTGTTTTGCTCTGTCCTCTCTTTTCATATTATCACCATCCATTATGTCCACCTATAAGTTTATTTCTCAACATTCCAGTGGCCTTCTTTTTAAGGGAATTACACCTCATTATTGAATTTTTACCAAATTTTACCTTTATATCAGCAACTGTTTTCTGCACTCTGTTTTCATCAGCATCATCTTTATACTCATCAAAAAGATGGAGTTGCAACCTGCTTATATGTTTTACATTGTTAAATGAAATACCCAGTTTTTTAATTGGATGCTCATATGAAACTGTATCCCTAAAAAGGCTTTTAAAGGCAGTTTCCAGCACTTTATAAGAGTTTGTATAGAAAGGAAGTTTTCTGGATCCTCCTGTTCTTTTACGCACTTCACCAGAATATCCAACACTGAGGGAGATATTGTCACTCTTAAGATCAAAGGGAACCATCTCCAACAGAAGATTATCTATCATCTCTTTAAGTACAGTCCATGCATCAGTATAGTTATAATCCTCAAAAAGTATCTGAGAGTTACTCACACTGTGAGAAGATGAGGTATATCTTTTTATATCCTCCATGGTACATGTCTCTATCCCTTTTGCATGATCAATTAAAAGCTCTGCATTTATACCAAATAATTTATACATAACCTCGCAATCTGCCTCTCTAATCCCTTTCAGGTTAGTTATCCCAATACCAGCAAGGGTCGTAGCAATCCCCTGTCCTATACCCCATATATCAGTTATAGGCTCATATTCAGAGAGATGCTCATAAAAGGATTTCCTATCCAGTACCCCAATATTATCTGGAACCCTTTTGGATATTATATCCATAGCCACTTTAGCTAAAAATAGATTGGTTCCCAGACCTCCAGTAGCACATATTCCAGTACGTCTATATACCTCGTTAATTATCTCTTTTAAAATATCAATTGGTTTTTTCCTATAAAGTTCAAGATAAGGAGTCATATCAAAAAAACACTCATCAATTGAGTAAATATGTATGTGATTTTTGCAAAAGTAATCCAGATATATCCCATAGGTGAACTACTCACCACCTATAGAGGTGGGAGCTTCGTAATTACTCATCAGAGTAGTTCTAAAGAAGTTTGATAGTTAAGCTATCCTTATTCTTGCAGGTGTGTCCACTACACCCCTACTGTATAGGACTTCTAAGTCCGCTACATTACTTTTTCTTAGAATATTTAATGCTCCATTTACATCTGCATTAAGTATATAACCTTTTGAAGTTTGATATAATCCTCTCTTTATTCTTTTTCCTAAAAAAGAGTAAGA
>NZ_JADRHM010000043.1 GCF_018205345.1 Fusobacterium sp. DD2 | reverse complement strand
TTCTATTTCTCAGCTACTTTCTATCTTATTATTCAAATTATAATTTCCTAATATAAAATAAAAGCACCTGAATTATCTTCAGGTGCTCTATATTTATCTTCTTTGAGATTTTTCTTTCAATCTCTTTAATAATTCTTCATCAACTGCTACCTTATCATCTCTTAGAAGATCAGGAATTGTTCTTTCCATAGGAATAACCCCAACACTCATGACGATTTCATATGGTAAAGAAGCTCTGAATGTCTTTAATTTACAAAGCATATCATCAACCTCTGTATCAGGTATTGAAAGCATAAAAATACAATCTGTTCCAGGCCAAACATTTGTATTTTTATGTTTCAGTTTTTCACTCCACACACTTTCCACCTTACGTTGTACAGTATAGTAGTAAAAACTTATATCATCAAAGAACTTTTCCAAGAGGTTCTTATGTGATTCATTGATATAAATCATTACCATCTTATTGTTCATCTCACCCATGACATTTCCTCCTATTTTTGTCTTTTCTTTCTATAGAATTTTATTACTATTTTCTTAAAGAATCTTCTAGTATTCTTTGTAAAGTCATCAACTAATGTAAATAGTACAGGAATTACAACAAGTGTTAATAATGTTGAGAATATAAGACCAAACATAACTGTAATTGCCATTCCTTTGTATACTTCTGAACCTTCACCTATTCCTAATGAAAGTGGAAGCATACCTAATACTGTAGTCATTGTAGTCATTAAAATAGGTCTCAATCTTGTTCTACAAGATTCTATTACTGCGTCATTTCTACGACTTCCACGCTGTATTGTAAGCTGGATAAAGTCAATAAGTACAATGGCGTTGTTAACAACAACCCCTGCAAGAAGTATAAGTCCAATCATAACCATTACATCTATTGGATGTCCAAATGCTAAAAGTCCTAATACAATACCAATCAATGATAATGGTATAGAACCTATGATTATAAATGGTAAAAGGAAGTTTTCAAATTGTGCTGCAAGTAAAGCATAGATTAAGAAAATAGAGATTCCAAGTGCAGCTCCTAGTTGAGACATTGATTTACTCATGTTTTCTGAATCTCCTCCCCATCTATATGAAACAGATGCTGGTGGATTTGATTCTTTAAATGCTTTTACCATCTCTTCCTGAATACTCTTAAGTCCAACTCCTCCATCATTTGCACCAATTGTTACACTGTATATTCTATCAGTCTTATCTATTGCTGATGAACCTTCAGCATACACAATATCTGCAACGTCTGAAGCCTTAACAAATTTATGATCTCCAACTTTTATATTGATATTTCTTATATCATTAATATCTCTTCTCTTATCTTCTGGAAGTCTAACTAATACATCAATTTCCTCTGTACCAGTCTTAACAGTAACTGTATTACCTCTATCTCCTCCTAATAGAGAATAGCTAAGTGTCTGTCCAACTGTAAGTGGATTTAATCCATAACTCTTAATTTTATCTCTTTTTAGTATAATTCTTGCTTCAGTATTACCTGGGTCAAGACTTGATTTTATATCAACAGCTCCTGGATATTGTTTCATTTTCTCCAATACACTGTTACCAATCTTTTTAATCTCTTCTAAGTTTGATCCAACAATGTCAAATTCAACACTTCTTGATGGAGCTCTCATACTGAATTGCTCAGAAACACTGATTCTGGCATCAGGTATTTTAGCTACAAGAGGTCTTATTCTATCCATTATTTCAAATACTGAAATCTTTCTTGTATCTTTTTTACCAATATCTACGTTAATTGCAACCTGATCTGGTTGAACAATTGAGAAATAGAATTGTGTTGCTTTATCATTTTTTACAATATCTTCTATCTCTTTTGCTATCTGGTCAGCTTTTTTAATATCTAACCCTTTTCCAAGTTCAGCTGAAATAGAGTATCTTCCTGCGTCTTGTTTAGGGAAGAACTCCATTTTCAAGAATCTTCCACCAACAAATAGTGAAACTATAAATAGAAGTACTGCTACACCAATAGTTTTAAATCTATGATGCAGTGTAAGGTTTATAAGTTTCATATATTTACGTTTTACTGCAGAGAATACCTTTCCTTCAGCAGTTATATTTGTCTTGTTTGATAAAAATCTACTTGCAAGCATTGGAATAAATGTAAGTGATACAAGTAGTGCTGCTATATTTGAGAATATAATAGAGAATGACAGGTCTCTAAATATTTCTCTTGCAATCCCTGGTATAAATAGTATTGGGATAAATACAACCATTGTAGTTAAAGCTGATGCTATAACTGATAGTGTAACTTCAGTAGCACCATTTTCTGATGCCTCCATTACTGGAGAATGGAGTTCCGTCATATGACGATATATATTGTCCACAACAACAACCGAGTTATCTGTAAGCATTCCAACCCCTATTGATAGTCCCATTAAGGAAATCAGGTTTAGAGATGTTCCATTTAATGCAAGGAATGCAAAGGTAAATATAATAGCTACTGGTAGAGCTGCTGAAACTAGAAGTGTTGCTCTAAAATTCTTTAAGAATAGGAACAATACTATTGTTGCAAGTATCAACCCTTGAATAGCATTTCCTGTAACACTTGAAATAGATTGATTGATATCTTTTGAGGTATCCATCAAAATCTTATAGTCTGTTCCAGGTGGCATTGTTGATTTAAGATTTTCTATTGCCTTTAATGCTTCCTGGTTAAGCTCAATTGTACTACCATCAGCTGATTTTTCAATTGCAACTGCAATAGCTCTTTTTCCAGATAGATATCCCATATTAGAGTAATCTTCTGTTGTTAAAACTACATTTGCAACATCTGATAACTTAAGTGTATTTCCATTACTTTGTATTATCATATCTTTATAATCATCCAGAGAGTTTAATTCTCCCATAAATCTTGCAATTATATCCTTACTTCCAGTTTTAACAGTTCCTAATGGAATGTTTTTACTAGACATTGCAATGATATTATAAAGTTCAACTGGTGTCATATTATATGCTGCTAACTTATCACTATCAAATTGGATTTGAATTTGTTTTTCTGGGTTACCAAAAACGTTAACTTGTCCAATTCCATTCAAACTTTCTAATTTTGGTTTTAAATACTCTTCAATAAAAGTACTAAGCTCATTGTTATTTGGAGCACTGAACATTGTAACTAATGTCAAGTTCCCTGCTCCTGCGTCTACCTTTTTAGCTATAGGGGTAGTTGCATCACTTGGAAGGTCATTTGCTATTTTAGAAATTTCTCTTTGAATTTCTGTTGTTTTTTCATTTGCATCTGCACCAAACTTAAATTTTACAACTATTTGTGATCTTTCAAAAGTTGATGTAGACTCTATTTTATCAATTCCTTCAACACGAGGAAGGATCTCTTCAATTTTTTTTGTAATCTGCGTCTCTACGTCCTCTGCTACTGCACCACTCCAGTTAGTTGAAATTGTTACAACTGGAATAGACATATTAGGTAACATCTCTGATTTCATTGAAAACATAGATATTAGACCTATAAAGATAATGGAAAGCATTACCATTGTAGTAGCAACTGGTCTACGTATGGACAAACCTGCTAATGTCATCTATTTTCACCTCGTTATTTTACTCAATTATTTAATTACAGTATTTTCTTCTACTTTATCTCCCTCTTCAAGACCAAATACTCCTTTGACAACAACTCTGTCTCCCTCTTTTATATTTGGTGAAGAAATTTGTGTATATGGAAGGTTTGTCGCTCCCTGTTTAACCTCAATTCTCTTTGCTACTCCATCTTCTATTTTATATACGTAACTTAAAAGGTTTCTTACAAATACTGCTTCATCTTCAATTGAAAGAGCTCTTGTCTTACCAGCTGGAACTAATACATATGAATACATTCCATCTTTTATAGCTCTATCTTTATTATCAACAGCTATCTTAATCATAAATTTCTTAGTATCTGCCTGAGCTATTGGGTTTATCTCTACAATTCTTCCTTTAAAGCTCTTATCAATATCTGGAATAGTGATATCAACACCTAAACCAACTTTTATTTGATCTAACCATTCAGCAGGGAATCCAACATATGATTCCATTGATGAATCATCAATTACTGTAAATAAAGTATCACTTGCAGAAACTTTATTACCAACTTTTCCAAATAGATTTCCAACAACTCCTGATATGTCAGCTTTTCTACGAAGTTTATCATAGTCTGATTTAGCACTTTCAAATTTTGCCTGAGCAGCTTCAAATGCTCCTCTTGCATTGATATAGTTATTTTCATAATTTACATATTCAAGATATGAAACTAATTGCTGAGAATATAATTTTTTAAACTTTTCATAGTTATTTTTAGCTATCTCCATAGCTGATTTTGAAGAAGCATAATTTGCTTTTGCAGTAAAATATGCTGATTCTGTTGGACCATCTTTTAATATCATTACAAGGTCCCCTTTATTTACTTTATCTCCATTTTTCTTTAAAATTTTCTCTATTGTTCCACCTTTTTCTGTTTTATGATCAACTTTTCCATGTGGTTCCAATATAGCATCAGATCTAAATACCTGATTCATCTCTCTGTATTGAACAGGCTGAGTAACAACGTATTTTACTTTAGCCTCTATTTGTTTAGTTTCCTGTTTTTTCCCACATCCAACTAGCATTAATAACAGGATAAACACTAGATATTTTGCTCTTTTCATTCTTTTCCTCCTACAATATCTCTTTCTTAAATTAACATAGATCTATATTTTTCAAATGCATATAGATAATCAACAGTCACTTGATTATACTGAACTTTTGCATCTCTTAACTGAGTTTCTGAAATTAAGTAATCAATAGTTGAAATAAGTCCAGCTGCATATTTCTCTTTATCAATGTTAAAGTTTTCCTGAGCAGCTTCAAGAGCTCTTTCTTTTGATGCTCTCTCTTTTTCCATTTTTACTAAATTTAAGTATGCATCAGTTACTCTGACATCTATATTATCTTGAGATATTTTCTCTTTTAACTCTTCCTGTTGTCTATTAATATCTGCTATTTTATAGTTGTCATAATTCTTTCCAAATTCAAATACATTCCATGTAACTTGAATTCCACCTCTCCATTCAGCATCATCCATAGTTGCATTATATTTTCTTCTATCTGTATCTACACCATAACTTCCAAAAGCACTCACTTTTGGTAACATATCTGCTCTGGCTACAGTTCTTGAAGCATCAGCCATATCAACATAATAATTAGCTATCATAGCGTCAATACTTTTAGTCATAGCCTGATTCAGATCTGAATCAAAGTTAATAGTTGCAGTTAAATTTTTGGGAACCTGAAAATCTACAACATCAAGTTTTTCACTCTTAGGAAGTCCCATTTTTAATTTAAGTCTTTCTTTATCAACTGTAATCAGATTGTTGACTTGAATTATTTTTGAATCAAGTTCTAGAATATTGTATTCTGTCTTTAATAGATCTGATTTTGTTATCAGTCTTAACTCAAGCTGAGCTTTTTGCTTTTCATATGTTGCTGAAAGCTCTTTTCTTGATGATTTTAATGTTTCCAAATTCTTTTCATTTTTTATTATATTTGAGTAAATCTGAATTGTCTCAAGTCTTGTGTCTCTTTTTTGACCTAAGAAAGATAAGTCTGCAACATTTCTATAAGCTTTTGCATATTTTATTCCTCCAGCAATTGCACCACCTTGGAATATTGGTTGAGATATAGTTATTTTTTGTCTATATCCACCCTTTGCATCTACCATTCTTCCATCTTTAGTGACGCTCCTATCATACTCACTTCTTGTGTACGCTCCACTGTACACTACACTTGGTAAGGCATTTTTAAATGCAGTACTTACATTTAGTTTAGCCTTCTCTGTTGCCATAGACGAAATCTGTACCTCTTTGCTGTTCTCAAGGGATAAATCTATAGCCTGATCAAGAGTTAACTGTCTTGCAAATAGTGTTGTACTTAACAGCATTAGCAAGCCTAAAGTTTTCTTCATAATCTATCCTCCTACTATCTTAAAATTTTTTTTATACTTTCAATTATTATTTTTACATTGTTATTAAATTTTTTATCCTGATATTTCTCTTTCAATTCCTGAGTAGTTGTAATAAAATCATTTTTTTCTTCAGATATAAAAAGATTGAAAATCTTATAATTGTGAATTATTCCATTTACAAATTTTGAATAAAATCTTATATCTCCATCTTTGATATTGATATCATCTCCATATCTTATTAAAATTTTTTCAACGAAATCCACATTTAGCTTTTCAATCTCAATCAAAATTTTTATTGTATCCTCAGCCAGCGAATCTATATTTCTAAAAAAGCTAGTTATCATAAGATCTATTTTTATATCCTCTTCTCCTTTTAATATAATCTTTGATCTTACAAGTTTTCTAATAGCCCCTTCAAATGTTGTTACGCTTCTGAAGAACTTTTTTTGTTCCTGCTCACTATTTCTTATTTTTTCTTCTAAAATATAGTTTATGAGCGATGTTTTGCTCTTGAAATATGTGTAAAAACTTCCTTTTGCAATTCCAATATGATTAGTAATATCTTCTACGGAAACATTATTATAACCCTTCATTAAAACAAGGTCTTTTGCGCTTTTAATTATTTCCTCTCTCTTATCCATATCACTCTACCCTTCATAGTTTTTTCAACTCTTTCATTGTAAACCATAAAGTGACTTTAGAGTCAAGTAGTTTTTACACAAATTTTATTTTAAAGACTACGTAACCTCGCGAATAATCATATTCAAAAGAATAATCAAACTTTAACACATCCAGTAAATTTTTCACAATTGAAAGTCCAAGTCCTGTACCACCATATTTTCTATGACGTGAATCATCCCCTTTATAAAAAGGATTAAATAGATTTTTCATAAGTTCTGGAGATAATTCCCCTGAACTATTTTCAACTGTTAATTCTCCATCTTTTAAAATTATCCCTATCTCTCTTCTCGCGTCTACATAAGTTATTGCATTTGTTAAAAGATTACTTAAAATACTATGAAGACATTTTCTATCTATTTCTATTTCTATACTCTCTAAATAGCAGTTTAATTTTATATTTTTCTGTTTTATATCCAACTTATATCTGTCCATATTTGTTTCAATAAATTTTTTCAAATCAATCTTTTCTGCTATTAAATCCATAGTTCTGTATTCTGTTTTCAAGTAACTATTTATATTCTGTACAAGTTTATCCATAGAAAGCCCTTCATTGTAAATTATTTCATAAGTTTTTTGAATATCTTCCTCTGGAATAACCCCATCTTGAAGAGCTTCTAAATATCCATTTATTATAGCAATAGGAGTTTTTAGTTCATGACCAATAGCCCTCATAAAAAGTGCTTTTCCATCTAAAAGTCTCTGTTTATCTTCCAGTTCTACTTTAAGCTTTTTATTTACACTATTTAGCTCTTTTACCTTGCTTTGTAAATTTTGTGAAAGAGTATTTAGATTTTCTGCCAAAGTAAAAAGTTCATTTTTTCCTTTCAGCTCTACCATATTTGTAAAATCATAATTTGCCATACTTGTGGAAATCTCTTCTAATACTTCAATAGGTTTTGAAAATTGTCTTGAAAGACAAAATGTAAAAATAAATATTAAAGGAATAGCAAAGATAGAATAACCTTTGTACAACTCAAATATAATATCACTTATTACTGCAGGTTTTATTACCTCTATAACACCTGCTATAGCCTCTCGATCTGATATTCTTTTTAGAAGATATATATGATTAGTTACACTTGAAAGTTTCATCTTTACAATTTTAAACTCACCAATATTGATATTTGATATTGATTTGTAATCTTCCATTTTATTAAACATATTGTAATAAAGGCCTTTTCTTCTACCATCAGCTAAGTTTATATAGTTCAAATATATATGATTTTCCTGGTCATATATATTCTCCTTCTTCAATTTTGCTATATTTACTTTAGAGACAGTTGTAATAAGCTGTTCTGTCTTTTTTCTTTCCATATATTTTGTAGTATACCAGTATTGAAGTCCAAATATACCTATCAGTGGAAGATATGAACTTATAAGAAGAGTTAAAAATACTTTGTAGAAAATCTTTTTCATCTATTTCACCTACCTAGATATCAAGTTTATATCCAATTCCTCTTATAGTTTTTATATTGTCTTTTCCAATTTTTTTTCTTAAGTTCTTAACATGTGTATCAATGGTTCTATCATCACCAACAAAATCATATCCCCAAACTTCATTTAAAAGTTTTTCCCTACTAAGTACTATTTTATTATTTTTTACCAAATATAATAAAAGTTCATATTCTTTTGGTGAAAGCTCCAGTTCTGTATCACCATTTATAACACTGTGTGAAATATCATTTATTGTTAAATTTCCAAGCTTAATAACGTTGTCATTAATGTGATTTTTTTTCTTAAGAAGTGAATTTATTCTAGCTAGAAGTATTTTGTTATTAAATGGTTTTGTGACATAATCATCTGCTCCCATTTCAAACCCAAATATCTCATCTTCACTTTCATCTCTTGCTGTTAACATAATCACAGGAGTTTCACTATATTTTTTTATCTCTCTTAAAATACTCCAACCATCTTTTTTAGGAAGCATTACATCTAATACTACTAAATCGACAGGTTTTTCATAAAATATATTTAAAGCCTTTTCTCCATCTTCAGCTTCTAATACGTCGTATCCTTCTTTTACAAGATACATTCTTAATATGTTACGAATTTGATCTTCATCATCTACTATTAATATTCTTTTCATGCTACCTCCATATTTTCATAAAATTTATTAGAAATGAGTATAATTTAAATCTGTGTTTAAAATATGAAAACACCTTGTTATTTAGATTATAGTTAATTAATAAATATTTGTCTAGTTTTCTATCAATTATTATTAGCTAAAAACAATATAATTAAAAAATAATCTTTTTAAAAACATATATTTTTCTATCTTTTGTGATGATTTTAAATCTTTTATAATTATTTTTAAAAAAAAGCTGACTTGCAAGTCAGCTTTCTTAATTATCATATTTTTATGAAAGTTTTTTTGTCATTATCTCTGTTACAAGTTGTGGATTAGCTTTTCCTTTAGAAAGTTTCATAACTTGTCCCATAAGTCCTTTTAATACTCTTGGTTTTCTTCCTTCATCTGAATTCTTATAATCTTCAACCATCTTAGGATTTTTAGCTATTACTTCATCAACCATAGCCTCAATTACACCAGTATCGGCAACTTGTACCATTCCTTCTTCTTTGACTATAACTTCTGGATCTCTCTCATCTGTAAGTTTAATCTCGAATAGTTTTTTAGCAATTTTCGAAGAGATAGTTCCTTTATCAATTAGTTTTACTATTTCTCCTAAATGCTTAGGTGTAATTGAAAATTCCTCTATTGTGATATTTTTATCTTTTAATACTCTCATCACTTCAGTTATGATGAAGTTTGCACATGTCTTACTGTTTCCAGAAACCTTTGCAGCTTCTTCAAAATAGTCAGCAAGTTCCATTGAATCACATAAAAGATCAGCATCATAGTCAGTTAAACTATAGTCATTTAAGAATCTTTCCACCTTTTCAGCTTTAGATTCTGGCATTGTTTCTCTTATTTTTTCAATCTCTTCATCATGAATTACAAGTTTTAAAAGATCTGGCTCAGGGAAATATCTGTAGTCCATAGCCTGTTCCTTACTTCTCATAACTCTTGTTGTTTGAGATTCTTCATCCCAAAGTCTTGTTTCCTGATCTATTTTTCCACCATTTTCAATGGTTTCTATCTGTCTTCCTATTTCATAATCAATAGCTCTTGCTACTGCTTTAAATGAGTTAAGGTTCTTAACTTCAACTCTTGTACCAAATACTTTTGATCCTTTTTCCATTACAGAGATGTTAGCATCACATCTAAGTGATCCAAGTTCCATTGATACGTCACTTACTCCTGTATATTTAATTACAGTTTTTAGTGTATTTAAGTATTCATAAGCTTCTTCTGAACTTCTCATATCTGGCTCAGATATTATCTCAATTAGAGGTATAGAAGCTCTGTTGAAGTTAATTAATGATTCATGCTCAGCGTGAATTGATTTAGCTGCGTCTTCCTCTATTTGGATTTTAGTAATTCCAACTTTTACCATTCTTCCAGAATTTAATTTAAATTCTAAGAACCCTTTTTCTGCATATGATTTATCAAATTGTGTTATTTGATAGTTTTTCGGAGTATCTGGATAAAAATAGTTCTTTCTATCAAAGCTACTCTCGTTATTTATTTTACAGTTAAGTGCAAGTGCTGCTTTAACAGCATACTCCACTACTTTTTTATTTAATTTAGGTAATGCTCCTGGATGCCCTAAGCAGATAGGACAAGTATGTGTATTTCCATCAGCGTTATCATAGTCAGCGCTACATCCACACCAAACTTTAGTTCCAGTTTTTAATTGAAGGTGTACTTCAAGCCCTATTACTGATTCCCATTCTCTCATTTTCGTTCTCCTTTTCTCTTAGTCTAATTCAGGAAGTTTCCATTCCCCTCTTATTTTTTCAAATGCACTTCCAGCTTTTAAAAGATCTCCCTCTCCAAAAGCTCTTCCTAATAGTTGAATTCCAACTGGCATTCCTTGACTTTTTCCTGCTGGAATTGATAATCCAGGTATTCCTGCAAGGTTTGCTGAAATAGTGAATATATCTTCTAAGTATAACTCTATTGGAGTTTTCTTATCATTTAATGTAAATGCAATATTTGGACATACTGGTGTTAATATAATATCAACATCTTCAAAGACCTTATCAAAATCCTCTTTTATCATAGCTCTAACTTTTTGAGCTTTTTTAAAGTATGCGTCATAGAAACCTGCACTTAATACATAAGTTCCTATCATTATTCTTCTTTTTACTTCATCTCCGAAACCTTCGCTTCTAGAGTTAATGTATAGATCATCTACATTTTTTACATCTTCACTTCTGTAACCATATCTTACTCCATCAAATCTTGCAAGGTTAGAACTTGCCTCTGCAGGAGCTATAACATAGTAAGTAGGTACTGCATATTTAGTATGTGGAAGTGATACTTCTACAATCTCTGCACCTAACTCTTTAAATTTTTCAAGTGATTCTTCTACAACTTTTTTTACACCAGGATTAATTCCATCTATAAAATACTCTTTAGGAACTCCAATTTTCATTCCTTTTATATCCTGATTTAAATATTGAGTATAATCTGGTACTTCAAGTGATGAAACAGTAGCATCATACTCATCACTACCTGAAATTACATTTAAACATAAAGCAATATCTTCAACAGATTTTGCAAGTGGTCCAATTTGGTCAAGAGATGATGCAAAAGCTATAAGTCCAAATCTTGATACTCTACCGTAAGTTGGTTTTAATCCTACTACACCACAAAATGATGCTGGTTGTCTTATACTTCCGCCAGTATCAGAACCTAAAGAGATATATACTTCCTGAGAAGCTATTGAAGCTGCTGCTCCTCCACTACTTCCACCTGGTACTCTTTCACTATCCCAAGGGTTCTTTGTAAGATGATGTGCAGATGTTTTAGTTGTACTTCCCATGGCAAATTCATCCATATTTGTGATTCCTATAATTATTGCATCAGCTTCTTTTAATTTTTTTACTGCTGTTGCATCATAGATAGCTGTATAATTTCCTAATATTTTAGAGCAAGCTGTTATTTTATCTCCGTCAGATACCATATTATCTTTTATAGCAATAGGTACACCTGCAAGAGCTCCAACTTTTTCACCCTTTGCAATTCTCTCATCTAATTTTTTTGCTTCTTCTAATGCTTTTTCTTTTCTAAGATGTACGAAACTTCCAACTTTACCATCAATTTTTTCTATTCTTTCAAAAGTTTTTCTTACTACATCTTCAACTTTTACTTCTCCCTTTGAAATTTTATTCTTAATTTCAGAGGCAGTTAATTTATATAAGTTTTCCATTTAGAAAAATCCTCCTTGATATTATTTCTATTCTCCTACAACCTTTGGTACAATAAATGCTCCGTCTCCAGATTCAGGTGCATTTGACAATGCTTTTTCAACACTTAAAGATTCTCTTACTGTATCTTCTCTAAGGTTATTTGTTCCTCCATTTACTTGAACCAATGCAGCTTTTTCTTCTGTATCAACTTCATTTAGCATATCAATATATCCAAGAATATCATTCAACTCCAATTGGAACTTTTCAATTTCTTCTGGTTTAAATTTTAGTCTAGCAAGTTTTGCTACATTTAAAACCTCTTCTTTTGTTAAAGCCATTTTTCCCTCCTAAAAATTTAATTTATAATGAATATAAGTAATTTATTTCCTCTTTTGTAAGCTCTCTATATTCTCCAAGTCTTAGCTTACCAATAGATATTTTTCCTATTTTTTCTCTTTTAAGAGTTATTACTGGGTGATTTACACTGTCAAACATTCTTCTAACTTGACGATTTCTACCCTCTCTTATTGATATCTCAACTTCTGATTTTCCTTTTTCTCTTTTAATCAACTTAACAATAGCTGGAAGTGTCATTCCGTCTTCTAATTTTACTCCATTTCTTAACATTTCCAAAGAACTATCTTTTATTTCTCCTAAAACCTTAACATAATACTGTTTATAGAGCTCAGCTCTTGGATGAATTACCTTATTAAATAGCTCTCCATCATTTGTAAGTATAATAAGCCCTGTTGTATTATAGTCAAGTCTTCCTACTGGAAATATTCTCTCTTTACATCTTATTAAATCTACAACAGTCTTTCTGCCTCTATCATCTTTTGCAGAGCTCAATACCTCTAAAGGTTTATTTAAAAGATAATATACCTTTTTTTCAGCCTCTTTTGAAATCTTTTTTCCATCTATCTCAATTAAATCATCATCAGTTACCTTGACTCCGGCACTGATAACCTCTCCATTGACTCTTATTCTTCTATCATCTATCATCTTATCAATTGCTCTTCTTGAACCAATTCCCAAAGATGCCAGATATTTATTGATTCTCATTTCCTCCATTATCACAACTTCCTTTTATTTCCTGATAATTAGGTAGTTCCTCTATACTTTTTATTCCAATATATCCCAAAAATTTATCTGTAATTTCATATAGATTTGGTCTACCTGTTGTCTCTTTTTTTCCACACACTCTTATAAATTTCTTCTCTTCCATATTCTGAACTATTCTATCTACATTTACTCCTCTAATAGCTTCAATTTCAGATTTGGTAACAGGCTGTCTATACGCAACAATTGAAAGTGTTTCCAAAGCTGCACCTGAAAGTTTTTTAGGCTTTGATTCCTGTTCAAAAAAGTCATTTATAACTTCACCATAAATTGGATTAGTTACCAGAGTTACAAATTCTCCATCTATCTCTATATTTATTCCTGTATCTCTTCTGTCTTCTTTTAATTCCTCAAGAATTTTAAGCATTTCATCTATTGGAACTCCAAAAAATTTACTAAGTTCTTTTATCTGAAGCTCATCTCCTCCTAAAAGAAGTATTGCCTCTATTTTCTGTTTAATTTCCATTACTGTATCTCTCCTTACAATCTAGAGCTGTAAAATATAAATATAGCATCTCTCCATAGATTCCAACTGGATTGTATCCATCTGGTTTAACTCTTGGAAGGAGAAACTGATTATTTTTTCTTATTAATTCTTCAATATTTACAAATAATCTATCTGCTAATTGAACTTCACCATTTTCATATAATTTTATGATAAAGTTAAGATTATACTCCAAGTCAGCTTTTTCTTTATCCTCAGGTCCGATTAGAAGCCCATACATTTTATTATAATATCTATTGTAATCCTGATGAAGTATTTTAAGCTGATACTCTTTTGGCATAAAACCCATATATTTTATATTCTTATAATAACTTTTTTTATCATCTCTACGAGTTTTTAATCCATCTGGTAATACATAGTAATTTCCAACATACTTGTAAAGAAGATCTCTTTTTTCTATTATAAAATCTTTATCACTTTTAAACTCATCTCTATTAACTATATTATCTATCATTCTAAAATACCATGAATAATTACTGATATTATCCCTTACATTGATAATCTCACCATCTATCTCTTCTACATAGTCTAAAAGTGACAATACTTCAAGACTTACTTTTCTATCAAATAGATTTTTATCAAGATAATTTCCTGTATTATTTAAAGACTTAAAAAGTAATGTATAGTAAAGTACCGCTTCACTATCTTTTTTCCTTATATTTATATCCTCTAACAACTTTTCAGGATTAAATTTTTTATTTAAAATACTGTTAATATAAAAAAGTTTCATCTTGTTATCGAGATTTTCTTTACTTTTATTTAAGGAAATCTGATCTGGAATAACAGCTCTTGAAGTAATTATCTCTAAGTTTTTTAACTCTCCAAGTACTGTATCACTCTTTCCTAAAAATCTCTCTTCACTGTTGATGTTATTCCAATATCCAAGCTCTCTTGCAAGAACTTCGTCACTTGATTTTAAACTCTCTTTTTCACTATATTTATCATAAAATTTAACTGAAAAAATAACATTTTTATCTTTTTTTATATCATTGATAATATAGTACATATTATCATCTTCATATTTTTTAGCTTTCTCTTTTACATCTTCTAAAGTAAAATCATCTAATTTCGAATTTCTGCCAATATAAGTTTCACCATCATAATTCTCACTTTTAAAATAAAACTTATCATACTTATAAGAACCATCTTTTAAAAGTTCTACATATTTATTATCATATTGAGGAACAATTCTAAAAGCAAAGTCAATATTATGATTATCCATTCCTAAAAGTGATGTATCCACAAGAATATAAAGTTTATCCTTTTCTACCATTGATGGAATCAAGTTAAGAGTTACCTTTTTTCCCTGAATATCATAGTGCAGTTTTAAAATATTTGTTTGTGGAATAAGCTCTGCACTTTGTATAAAACTATCTAAAGGTATCACTTGTTTTTTATCTACTATAAGATTTCCCTCTATTTCTGAGATAGCTATATTATTAAATACATCCCCTCTGATATACTGAATATTATTATAAGTTTTATCATAAAAAAGAACTATCTCACTATTGCTAATGAGATAGTTAGCATATGAAAAAATATTAATTAAGAAAAACATTACTATAAATTTTTTCATATTTACCCTCTTTCTACACTAAAAAAATATAATTAATAATCACTTTCTGGAGAAATCAATACTTTTTTATAAGTACCAAAGTTTTTAAGAAGTGTTTGAATTCCATTGATAACTGCATTTAATGGATCTTCTGAAACAGTTACATTAAGATTTAAGCTCTCAGCTATTCTCTGATCTATTCCTCTTAAAAGTGCTCCTCCTCCAGTTACATAAATTCCTCTTCTCTTAATATCTGATGATAATTCAGGTGGAGTCTTTTCAAGTACAACTTTTACCTCTTCAATAATTTGTTGTACAAGATCTCCTAAAGCTTCTACAACCTCTGAAGAATATATCTTTATATCTCTTGGAAGACCATTTAAAGCGTTTCTTCCACTTATCTCTATACATTCATCCTCTTCAAGTTCTACAACTGCTCCTATTGTCTTTTTAATCTGTTCAGCAGTTCTTTCACCTATAAGCAGATTATGTTTTTGTCTTACATAATCAATAATTGTTGCATCAAATTTATCTCCTGCTACTCTAAATGAAGATGTTTTAACTATTCCTCCTAAAGATATAACAGCAATTTCTGATGTTCCACCACCAATATCTATGATAAGATTTCCTTCTGGTTCAAATATATTAAGACCAATTCCAATAGCTGCAGCCATAGGCTCTTCTATAAGGTATGCCTCTCTTGCTCCTGCTTCTCTAGTTACATCTATAACAGCTCTCTTTTCAACTTGAGTAACTCCTGCTGGAACGCAGATAATAACTCTTGGGCTAGACATTCCTTTTCTTTGATTTACTTTTTTATAGAATGCTCTTAACATTTTTTCTGTAATTTCATAGTCAGCAATTACTCCATTTTTTAGAGGTCTTATTGTTTCTATGCTTCCTGGAGTTCTTCCAAGCATCTTCTTAGCTTTGTCTCCAACTTCAAAAATGTCCTTTGTTTTAGTATTAAGTGCAACTACTGAAGGTTCATTTAATATTATACCTTTATTTTTAACACAGATTAATGTGTTTGATGTACCTAAGTCAATTCCTAAATCTTCTGAAAATATCCCTAAAAATTTGTTAAATATCTTTTTCATCTTCCACCTCTAAAATTTTATATTTTGTCAATATCTTTTAATTCTATTCCTAATTTTTTTAAATGAGCTACAAATTTTTCTATTGGAAATCCCATCACAGTGAAGAAATCTCCCTCTATCTTTTCAATGAAGACAGAACCTTTATCCTGTATCCCATATGCTCCAGCTTTATCCATTGGCTGTCCACTATCTACATACCATTCTATCATACTATCATCTAAATCTTTAAAAAAAACTTTAGTAATTCCAAAATCTTTTATAAGAATTCCTTTATTGATATTTATTAAGCAGAATCCTGTTATAACATTATGGTTTTTCCCAGATAGTCGTTTTAATATTTCAACTGCATTTTCTCTACTCTTTGGCTTTCCTATTATCTCTCCATCGAGTTCTACTATTGTATCAGCTCCTACCACATACTCATCTTTATGCTCTTTTGCTATAAAGTAAGTCTTTTGATAAGCAATATCCTTTATCTTTTCGATATTCTCTTTTTCATCACTCTTTTCATCTATATCTGAACCTATAATTTTAAGTTCAAATCCGACATTTTCAAGTATCTCTTTTCGTCTTGGTGACTTAGAGGCTAGTATCATCTACTTCGTCCTCCCCCTTCTCTTGTGCTAATTTTTTTATCAAATCCAATTCATCACTGGTTTCGTTTTCTATTTTATTTTCTTTTTCCTTAACTGTAACTGTAGTATTATCACTTTGTATACTCTCTATAGAATCTGCTTCATTTTCTGAAATTGTTTCTATCTCCTCTAACTCTTCTAAAATCTGTATCTCTTTATTAGACTCATTGCTATCTTGTGTTTCTGTATTTCCCTCTATACTATCTTCAATTTGATTGCTATCTTTCTCTTCAGCAACTTCTTCTGTATCTTCCTTCATAGCAATTTCGTCACTATCTTGATTTTCATTATCATCAAAATCATCTGTGACTTCTAATTCCTCTGTTTCAGACTCCAGATTCTTCTCCTCATCTTCAATTTGGTCTTCTATCTCTTCACTCTCTACTTCTGGCTCTTCACCAATCTTTTCCATCTCTGCACGCTCTTTCATTATCTCCTCTTCAAGACGTCTTTGCCTTTCAGCTTCAAGTGCTTTTTCTCTTTCTAATTTTTCATAATACTCTTGCAGTCTTATCTGTTCCTGTACAAGTTTTCTTTCTCTTTCCAGTTCTCTTTTTCTTTTTATATTTCTCACTGTTGTTGTAATTGTAACTCTGATAAATTTAGCTACTAAAAAGAAAGTTGAGATTCCTATTAAAATATAGCTGGCTATATAGATATATAGTCCATATACCTTTGTAAAAAGCCAGTCTAATAAAAAGACATTGAATAGTCCCAATTTATATTTATATAGTCCTATCTGAGTTAAATATCTTAATTTTTCATTATTAGCAAACTCTTTCGTATAAGGAATATCCAACTCCTTTGCGAAAAATACAACTGCAACTGCTATAACAAGAATAACAAAAAACTTTAATCTTGTATTAAACACCATTCTTTTTCTTCTACAATTTATAAGATTTCCTAATATAGATAGGATAAATACAAATCCTATAAAAAAAGTGGATATCCCAAAATATTTCCCTAAAAATTGGTATATTTTCCCATGCTTCATAGTTTCATTAAAAAAGAAACCATAAAAGAGATATGTCACTATATAAATATAGATACAAGTAAATATATTTCTAATCGAATAATTCTTCACATCTTACCCCTGTTTCACTGTTATTTCAAAAATTAGACCTCTTATTATTGTATCATACAGATTTACAGTTTTCAATAATAAAAAGAAATGGGAAGAACCCATTGTCCTCCCCATATCATTATTATTTCCATGAATCCATTCTAGTTAATAGATTTTTTTTCTCTTCTTCCAGTTCTCTCATAAAACTTTCAAGGATTTCTTTAGTAGTACTTGGTTCTTTAACCATTGCTGCTACTTGTCCAGCCATAACACTTCCATTGTCAACATCTCCGTCAACTACAGCAAGTCTAAGCTTTCCAACACCCATTTGTTCAATTTCTTCCTTAGGTGCTCCTTGTTTTTCTTTTTCTAAAATTGCCTTAGCAAGTTTATTTTCAATAACTCTTACAGGGTGTCCAGTATAATTTCCAGTTGCAACAGTAGATCTATCTCTAGCTTTAAGAATCATTTTCTTATAATTTTCATGTACAGTACACTCTTCAGCAACTAAAAATCTAGTTCCAACTTGTATTCCACAAGCTCCAAGTGCTAATGCTGCTAAAAATTGTTTTCCACTAGCTATACCTCCAGCTGCAATTACAGGAATATCTACAGCTTCAACAACTTGAGGAACTAATGCCATAGTAGTTATTGTTCCAATATGTCCTCCACCTTCCATTCCTTCAGCTATAACAGCATCTGCTCCAATTTTAGCCATTCTCTTAGCAAGTGCAACAGAGGCAACTACTGGTATTACTTTAATTCCAGCTGCTTTTAGTTTTTCCATAAATGGCCCAGGATTTCCAGCACCTGTAGTTACAACAGGTATTTTTTCTTCAATACAAACATCTATCTGTTTTTCTATATCTGGCATCATAAGCATAAGGTTTACTCCAATTGGATTTGAAGTTATCTCTCTTGCTTTTCTGATTTCCTGTCTTAAAATATCACATGGCATTCCTCCACCTGCAATTATTCCAAGACCTCCATCTTTAGAAACATGCCCAGCAAGATTTCCATTTGCTATCCAAGCCATTGCTCCTTGAAATATAGGATATTTAATCCCCAATAATTTACAAACTTCATTATTTACCATAAGTCCTCCTCAAATTCATTCAAAACTTATATCACTAACAAACATTTTATAATATTTTTCTTTTTCTTTCTTTTCTCATTTCTAAAAATTTTTCGAGATTTTCCTTTGAATAATTAATTATTTTTTCTCTACGGTAACCTACTTCTTCTATTAATGCGTCAGCTTGTGCAAACTCTCCAATATCATATGATATGTGTGAATCTGTTCCCAAACTTACATTACAATTGTATTTTAAACATAACTCCAGTATCTTTTTGCAATTAGGTTTAGATCCTTTTCTTGCAGCTCTTAAAGAAGAGTTATTAATCTCTATTGCAACTCCGTTTTCAGCAGCTGCCATTACAACTCTTTCATACTCAACAGGAAATGTTGGATTCCCCATATGTACTATTATATCAACTTTTTGACTTGTAATCATATTTACAAGAGCCTTTGTATTTTTTATTATATCTTTTGGACTTCCATATGCTTCAATAGTATGTAATCCACATAATATGATATCCATTACATCATATATTCTCTGATTTATATCAAAATTACCATTCTCATCTACTACATTTGTCTCTACACCTTTTAATACTCTTAAATTTCCAACATATTCTGGAAGAACTCTCATATTCATCAAACTCCACCAATGTGGTGAATCCTGTAAAGCTGGTCCATGATTTGTTATAGCTATAACTTCCATATTTTTAGCTTGTGCACTTCTTATATTCTCTTCCAGCGTACTATACGCATGTGGATTATTGTTTGTATGTATGTGTAAATCTATTGGGTATCTCAAATAAACCACTCCTTTCCTCTAAGTATTATATCATAACTCTTTTAAATCTTCAAAAGATAGTTTTATACTTTTTTAGTCATGAATTTATCTTTT
>NZ_JADRHM010000042.1 GCF_018205345.1 Fusobacterium sp. DD2 | reverse complement strand
AATACGCTTCTCTTTTTAACTCTGGGGAATAATATCTCTCTTCTCCAAAAATTTTTTTAGCATAGTTATCTATATCTGCTGGGAAAAAATCTCCATCGGTAAAGTCATAATTATAATAATGTCTTATAAATTCTTTTCCCACATCATTAAAGAAAGACTTTCTTAAATCTCCTTTTAATCTAACTTTTATAAACTCTCTTAAATCAATAAAATCTTGAGAAGTGTATTTTTCAAGTTCTTTACCATAAGCTTTTAAGAAGTTATCACTTAGAAAACTATTCTCCATAGCCCAACGAAGAAAAACAGCCAAGTGATTATATATATTTATCTCATCAACCTCTATTCCTTTAGAATAATAATCTCCTAAATGCCAGTCTGCAGAATCCATAATATCATCTTGCATTTCTTTCTCTTCCTCACTGTATTCAAGAACTTTTTCCCTATTCATATCTATAACAAAACCTATTTTTTTCTCAACATCTAATAAAAGTAAATTTTTCATTCCATTTTTTAAAGCAAAAGTGTATTCCTCATCATATAATGGAACTATTTGATAAAATTGTAAATTTCTATTTTCAAGTTTTAAAAATCCTGAATTTTCTTTTTTCATCTCAGGATATAGGATAGATACTGCACTTAATTTTGTATTAGAAGAAAATGGTTCAAAGTTATTTTCTAAATGTCCCCATTCATATGCGAAAAAGTAAGTAAATGGAATATATGCTAAGTGGATTAACTCATCTATTGCCCAAATATAGTTTTTATCATCAAAATTCCAATCAGGAGGTAAAGAAATCATAAGCTCTGCAAAACTTGAAAAATTTTCATTATTTTGATTATACATCTTATATTCTCCTATTCCAAGAGTGATAAGAGTATAATATGGTTTTTCTTTTGTAGGATTTATTTGAGCTACATCTAAATATAAGTCATCATAACCAACATCTTGGTATATTTTTTCTATTCTTCCAAAATTTTCCTCTATAAACTTTATAATTTCTATTCTTTCATTTTGCGTATACTCCATAACAATACCTCCATAAATCTAATAAGCTTTAAAATTATAAATTGGGGTTACTGTTCTTCTTTTTTCATAAATTTCTCCTTAAAGTCTTTCTAAATATTAGTTTTTCTAAAGCTTACAACTTTTCAAAAATTAAATAAATTTTATCTCCCTATCCTGCCAATCCGTTAAGCGAAAAATTTCCGTCCTCTTCTATATAACATTCTATACAATGTCCAGCAAAATAATCTGGTTCAAATACTAAGTAAATAGATATAAACTCTAGTTCTCCATCTAAACCAATAGTAGCTCCTATTCCTCCTCTACAACTAATACTTTTTTCAAAATCTTCCTCTGTAATAGGGATATGAACCTCGTCATCATCTATTAAATAATATCCCTCTTTTCCTTCCACTTTTTCAGCTCCTGCTATCCACTCATTTGCCAATTCTATATAATCTTTCTCTTTTAAAAGTTCTATGAGTTGATTTCTATTATTTTCAGCTTTTTTCAATAGAGGATTCAAATTTTTTAAACTCTTTTCTATAACTTCTCTAATTTCCTTTTCTGAAAGTTCTTTTTCATCTTTTATATTGTAGTCTAAATCTAATGTTACTCCTATTTCTTCTTCCCAAAACTCAAAATAAGTTGAACAAATATATCCCCATTCATTTTCTTCTATTTCAAAATCTTCTACTCTTAACTTTTCCATATTCCACCTCTAATTAAAGAAATTTTTTATCTCTTTTCTCTTATCCAAAATTTTAAAAAGTTCGTCCATATCCAAATCAAACATCTTACTACTCTCATCTATCTTAGAAAAATAGTAGTTTACTTTCTCTACTCCAAAATCTTTTTCTAATTCTCCCCATTTCTCTTTAGCAAGTGGGACAAAAGCTAAGGTGTCACTTCCCAAACTCTCCATAAATAATCTTATTTCATACTCTGGCTGTATTACCTTATTCAAAGTCTTTATAGTAGTATCTCTGTCAGATCCTTCCTCATTAGGATAAGATATTTTATAGTCTTCACCGTTCCATTCTATAAATATTTCAAATCCCATTTGATTATCAGCATCATCAATTTTTCCAATAAGTTTTCCAGATTGAATTATATTCTCTATATAATTAATTATATCCTCGTTTTATTCTCTCCAATCTATCCAAATAAGCTTTGTACAATTTTCACATAATTTTTCAAAACTTTCTCTATCTTCATTTTTTAAAAATTCTTTTATATAGTTCATAGTTAATCTCCTTTTTCTAGTAACATTGAAGAATTAACCATACATTATCAAAGTTTCTATTTTTTAAATCCTCTTTTCTAATATTAAAATATATCTTTCCACTATCTCCAAAAGATAATCCATAATCTTCAAACTCAAATTCACTCATTTGCATAAGCATTATCCAATCTTTAGCATTTTCCTTTATCTCATTTTTTAAATCTCCATATTCTATAGGTGCAGAGCCATAATAAAGCTTTTTTCTAGCAACTCCCTCACACTCTTCAAAATAGTCTCCTTGAATAAGTTCTGGGTGTCCTAAAAGTTTTGTGGTATCACTTTTATATCCTAATTCCTCTAAATCTTTTTCAAACTCTTTCTCTTTTCTTTCAATTTCCTCATCACTATCCTCATCATCATAGTAATCAAAAAAGTCAATAGGATAGTCATTCATACTTTCAAAATCTATTTTAGCTTCAGGAATTATACAATCCTTTTCCATATCCTCTGGAAAATCAGTAGATACTAAATCTTCTATCTCTCCATCATAATAGAAAACTCTTGCACTTCCTCTATCATTAGGAGAAAATCCCCAAGTCATAGTCAGTAACTCATAGAAGAAATACAGTATTCCCTTCTCTGGCAAAAGACTTTCTTTATCATATTTATGTACCTCTTCACAATTAATTTGCATTAAGAATGAAAGTGGTCTATTTTCAACTCTTTCTTTATAATCCTCTCCATTATAATAATACCATTGAAAATCTTTAGGTAAATCAGGTTTCCCTCCAATTTTTGAACTTCCTTTAGGAATTTTTTCACTATTTTCTTCGTTATAATTTATTACTATTGCATTTCTTTTCAAAGGCTCTAACTTTTTTTTATCTAGCATATAACCACCTCTAATCCCACCAAAAATACCAAACACTAGAATCTACCAAACTACCAGCTAATAATCCAAGAGTATCATAACTTTGGTCTATATCAGGGCAATATCCATACATCTCTATTGCTACTTCCATAGCTTCATCTTCTGTTTTTATAACTTTCTCAACTCTATACTCCACTACATCATGTGTCATACTAATTGGTACAGCTCCATACTTTTCAAACCAATACCTTGATACTGCCATATGTTCTGAAGTAGTAGGACACTCATTCCAATTTCCCATTGGCAACCAAGCAAATATTTCCCAAGGATTTTTAACAGGAACTTTTACTATAAATAGTTCAACAGGTTCTTCTGTTTCAAAATCTAAAAATCCTATTGGCGAGTTAAGTTTATCTTCTCCGCTATCTTCAAATTCCCCTACAAACTCTCCTAATATTTCTTCTTCCCAATCCATCTCATCATCTTCAGCTTCCTCTTTTCTTCTAGCTATTAAATCTTTCAATATATTTTCTCCACCTTCTGAATAGATAGAAGAGATATATTTTTCTCTGTATTTTCTTACATCTTCTATATTTAACTCTTCATCATCTGATATATTAAAAGACAAACATTCTAAAAGAGTTTCATCAACAGTTACAATAACAGGGAAATATTCTTTCTCTCTACCCTCTTTAGTGTATTTCTCAAATTTTTCCATTATCTCTTCATAGCTATTATTAGGAAAATATTCATACTCACAATCGAAAAATTCTACAAATTCCTTCGCTAAGTCACTCATATTTAACATAATTATTCCTCCTCCTCTTCTTCAGAATATTCTCTTTCAATATCTATAAAGTGAATATAGAATCCACAAAGTTCTCCTTTTTCATCATATCCAAAGTAGCAAGGATAATCGCCATCTCCCCAACCTGATGCGAAAATAGGAATATTTAACTCTGTATTAGGAATTATCCAATTAGCCCAATCTCCGCCATCTCTTTGATATTTAGGGAATTTTTTAAAACTTTCTTCTAATAGTTCTTCAAAAATATCATTATAAGGATTATCTGCCTCTTTCTCCTCTTCAAGTTTTTTCCAATATTTTATATATTCCTCTTGAGATTTTTTATCTGCTACACAGCCCATTCCTGCATCTACACCAAACTTATAAAACTCATCTTCGCTAGCTTCATCCATTCCCCTTTCATTTCCTGTTACAGCTAATTCATAAACCACTGGCTTATTTTTATTAAACTCAACTTTTACACAAGCATATCTATCTCCGTAAGTTTCACTTGGAACAACACAAATTTTTATAGGAAATTTTCCAACAGGAGTTCTTTGAATGAATGTCTTTGCACAGTCAAGTTCTATCAATGGATCACAAGCTAATATATCTCCAGTTGGCAAGTCTAAATTTCCAATCTCCAAAGTATCAACTTCCATTTCACCTATTTTCTTCTCAGTAAAATAACTTTCTAAATCTCTCTTACATCTAAATTTTTGCTTATTTCTCTCATACATAATTTTCCATTCAGCGTTTCTTTTTTCATCCATATTTTTTATTCTCCCTTATTTAAATAGTAAATTTCTCACACTACATTGATTAATAAAAAATCTTTCAGTTAATATTTTTCTTGTATAATAAGCATCCCTTAATTTTATTCAGTACGAGTATAGTATAAAAATAGCATTTGCGCAAAATATTTTTTGAAAAATAAAATGATTTTTTATCAATTTTATAATAATCCATTTATTTACCCTGCCAGTATTTTATTCAAAAAAGTCATGCTTATTTCAGCATGACTTTATAATTTTCTTCTTTTTATTTTCAACCCTAAATCTTATACTTCTCCTTAGATAGAAACTGTATCAAAATATTCAATGCAATTAAAAATGATATTACATCACTTAGTGGCTGTGCTACTATTACACCAAATTTTCCAATTGAATTTGACAGTATCAGCAGTGCAGGAATATAGATAATTCCCTGTCTACAAGCTGCAATGAATAATGACCAGCCATATCTTCCAATATTTTGCATAAACATGCTAATCAAAGCATAGAATCCTATAAATGGCAAACTCAACGATTGATATTTTAAGATAGTTGCTCCAATATCAATAACTTTTCTATCATATAGAAAAATCTCAATACATCTATCTGCAAAGGTCACAATAGCTACTGTTGACAGAATCAGATACACTGTTCCCACTCCCAGACTGTATATAAATGCCTTTTTTATTCTCTCATATTTTTTAGCACCAAAATTCATTGCACACACAGGTTGAAAAGCCTGCTCCCAACCTATCACTATAAGAATAATTGCAGTGATAATCTTAGTACTCACTGTCATAGCAGCTACTAAACCAGCTCCATAATTTATAGAGATTCTATTTAATAAAATAAGTGATATACTTGTCAAAGATTGTCTTGAAAAATTAGGTGTTCCACCAATGAAAATATGTCTTATTCTTTCAGCAGTAAATTTAACATTAAATAACCTTATATTCAAATTGGACTTTAAAAAAAATAATAATATAATACTGCCCAGTGTCTGACCTGCTACTGTTGCATATGCAGCTCCCTGAAATCCCATACCAAAATAAAAAATAAATAGTGGATCAAGAATGATATTTGCAAGCATCCCTGTTAACATCCCAATCATACCCTCTGTAGGACTTCCACATAGCCTTAATTGGTTATAGGCACATATTGAAAAAATTGTAAAAGGTGCACCTAAAGCAACTATTTTTAAATACCCAATTGTATATTCAAGTATTCCAGAAGAACTCCTTCCAATAAGAAAAACAGATAGTCTCTCTGTAAATAGAAATACAAAGAGCAGAATAATAACTCCTATCAAAATAGAAAGTGCAATAGCAAGAGTTGAAGTTTCCTCTGCTTCATCTAAATCCTCTTCTCCTATTTTTTTAGACATATAATTTCCACTGCCATATCCTATTAAAAAACCAGTAGCCTGGATAATGCTCGTAATAGTAAAACTCACTCCTATAGCTGCAATCATCATCGGATTACCCAATAGCCCAATAAAGAATGTATCTGTAATGTTATATATAACTGTAATAAGCATTCCCAGTATAGTTGGAATAGAGAGCTTAATGAGAAGCTTCATAATCGGTGCTGTGAGCATATACTCCCGTTTGGCAAGAATTTTATTATTTGATCTATCCATTTTTTACCTTCACCACCATTCCAGTGTTTCCATCCACTTTATTATATCCCATCTCCCTATAATACAGTTTACCATGTTTTTTTGCACTTTGCTTAGGGAAAATAACTGGGATTAATACTTTAACAAAAATTTAAAAATGGATGCCATCTGTATATACAGTAAGGCATCCATCACTATTAGCTTTTATAAATTATACTCTCTTATTCCTTAAAATTTCTCTGATAGTTGTTCAAAATTATTAGAAACTTCAAATTCTATATCTGGTGAAATTGCTTCAAAATGTTTTTTTCCACAAGAAATCTTCATATTTTCTACTCCTCTTCTCTCTTCCTCAAATATTGAACCTTTTGTTTCAACAATAAAATATAACTTCTTCTCATCCTTGGATAAATCAGGTTTTATAAGTACTGCCCAGTCAGGATTATAATTACCTAAAGGAGTAGGAATCTTAAACCATCCAGGTAATTTGGTATAAACAATAACATTTTCGTTATTTTCCAAACCTTTAGCAAAACTACGCTCTATTTCAGAATCAACGACAATATTTGTATATGGAGATTTAGAACTCTTAACCATATTCCCTTCTTTACTCATTTCTGTTTTTAAATATCCAAAAAGTTCACTCTCTTTAAAAATTTCCTGTGAGTAATATTCTGTATCTCCTATTTTTTGATATTTTATTCCATCAACTATAAATGATCTCATAGTTCTTTTTATTATATCGCTTACTTGTTCTAAATAATATTGGGGATCCTTTTTAAAACTCTCTAATGTTTTTGTTCTTGTTAATATATCAACTATGCTTCTTCTTGTAAGGTTTGTTTCATTTTGTAAAAAAGTAATTATATCTGGAAGCTTATACCTACTCTTTAGTGAAACATCTTCTTGTTCTGAACAAGTATAATTTTCCTGTATTCCTCCTTTACTTATTGCCAACCTTGTCTTTTCAAATAAAAATTTTTCATTTGGGATATAAAGTTCATTGTCTATATTCTCTATACATTTTTCTTTTAATTTATCTCCATTGAAATCAACCTGGTAACTTGTTTTGTATTTAATCTTATCCCATAATTGTTTAAAATCATCTTTTAAAAAGACTTCTTTATTTACTCGAATCTGTTTTTTATCATCAGCATTTTTAATTATTAATTTTCCTGCACTCATTTTCAGTTTCTTCTCAATAGCAGGTCTCATTACCTCAAATTCATCTGGCAGTTTCAATCTGTCATCTTTTAAATCTTTTTTTAACTTGTTTTTAGGATTTCCTTTCTCATCAATATATTCCTCTGCAACTAAAAAATCATATATTTTTTTTGAATTTTCATGTCCTAAATATATCTCATTACCATTTTCTATCTTAGTAACAATATTTGAGAAAATAAAATTTTCTATTACTCCAAATTTTATCTTTTCATCCTCTTCCATCTCTTTTTGCAGTGTTTCAACAAAACTCTCATATGACTCATTTGCCATTACCGTAAGAGTATTTACATCAAATCCTCTAACTCTCTCACCATTTTGATTTACTGCTATTCTAAGCCCTCTCCCTATTTCCTGTCTTTTTTTCATTTCAGACGTTGTTTCATTAAGAGTACATATTTGAAATACGTTAGGATTGTCCCATCCCTCTTTTAATGCAGAATGTGAAAAGATAAAAGATAGTGGTTCATCAAAACTCAATAATTTTTCCTTATCCTTCATTATCTTATTAAATGTGTCATCGTCAGCATTTGTATTTCCTTTAGTATCTTTTTCCTCAAAGTATTCCTTTCCACTTGCGCTTTTCTTTTTATCTGCTGAAAAATATCCATCATGTGCTTTTTCAGCTCGTAGATACAATGGAACTGACTGATCTCCCATTTGTGAATATTCAGGCATTTCCAGAAGTTTATTATATTCTTCTTCAAACATCAATGCATATTTACCCTTTTGAGGTTCTCCAGTTTCAGGGTCATAAGTTCTATAATTAGCAACTCTATCAATAAAGAATAAAGATAAAACCTTTATATCTCTATTTTTTAATCTTATCTGTTTGTCAAAATGCTCTTGAATAGTTTTTCTTATCTGTAGTCTTTTTATAACATCGGGGTTTTCTCCTCCATTTACCTGTCCCAACACAAGTACTACTTTTCCAAGATCTATATATGACTGACTTGGATCCTTCTCATCATATGTAATCTCATTTACAAAATATCCATCATATATATCTCTTTTTGCTTTTTCTTTTAAATCATCACCTAATTTAACATTGATTTCTTTTCTTTTGACACCTTTTCCACTTTTTACATCCATTTCAAGTCTGGCACTTATTCCAGATTTAGTAGCTTTTATATTTACCACTTTAATGTATTCTGTATTGGCATTTTGTGTAAGTCCAACTGTAGCAACCTCTATCTGTTTTACCAGTTTTCTCTCATATGCTGCTATTGAATCCAGCTTAAATACAGAATTATATTTATCTTTGTGAGTGGCAGAGTATCTTAATGTACAGAGTGGATTTAATTCACTTATTGCATTTTTAGCTTTTTCAGTTTCCATATTTTGCGGTTCATCTATTATCAATATAGGATTACACTGCTGGATATAATCAATTGGTCTATATCCATTTGCCTGATCTCTTTCCTGTTTTATAATATTTGTATCTTTATTAAAAGCATCTATTGTTATAATCATAATCTGAATTGAATCATTTACTGCAAAATTTCTTATCATATCCAGCTTTTTAGAATCATATATAAAATAATCGTAAGGAACATTATCATATAATGATTTAAAATGTTCTTTCGTAATTTCAAGAGTCTTATAAACTCCCTCTTTTATAGCTATTGATGGCACTACTATTATAAATTTAGTAAAGCCATATCTTTTATTCAATTCCATTATAGTTCTAATATATACATATGTTTTTCCTGTCCCTGTTTCCATTTCAACAGAAAAATGATAGTCACTATTTTTCAATTTTGTTGTTTTAGCAACACAATTTTTAATTTGTATCTCATTTAAGTTCTTTAAAATCTCTTCAGGAAAAAGCAAAAGTGAGTTACCTATTCCAAGCTCATTTTCTTCAACTCCCAGTTTCATTTGCCCTCTCTCTTTTTCAACATTGAAAAGACAAGTGTTCTTTTCTTGCCCTGAAAATAAATCTACTATAGAGTTAACAGCTTCTATCTGATAATCCAAGTTTTCTTCAAATTTTATCTTCATAACCTACTCCCCTTATATGCTTCTTACTTCTTTAATACCTATTTGCTCTAATCTTGTCATCATGTTAGTCTTATCTTCATCATTTTCAAATGCGGAATCTCTTAATACTACCATTGTCTTGAAATCCTCATCTATTTCAAGTAAGTTTTGGTATTCTTCACATATAGAGTTAATTACATCCATATTAATCTCTTTATCAAGATTAATTAGTATAGTTCCACCGCCTATTGAGTAAAAATGATCATGTTCAACTATAGGTACATTTAAATCCAGACCATATTTTAAAAGAACCTCGTATAATATATCTAAAGAAGTTCTATCGGATTTTATATTTTCTATAGATGCATATAAAGTTTGTTTTAAATCTTCTGCTTCACTATCCCATTCTTTAATATTTGAAGAATCAAGCTTGAATACTTTAAATCCTATGTCAGGTAATTTTTTAGACTCTTCTCCCAGTTTTAATTGAGCATTCTCCTTTTGAAGCTCATCTTTTATCATCTCTCCAGCTCTTCTAATTCTCTCTTTTCCTATCTCACAAATATTTTTATACCCTTCCTTATATGCTTCAGATTTTTCATCACAAGGTTCAGGTAATTGAACCATTATATATCTTCTATTTCCTCCATCTTCTGCATTAAGTTTCATTACTGCATGAGCTGTTGTTGCTGAACCTGAGAAGAAGTCTAGAACAATTATATTTTTTTCATAATTTGCCCATTCCATCAATTGTTTAAGTAGTCTCACTGGTTTTTTACCATTTTTAAATTTCAGTTGACCTTCATCGTCAATATTCCTCATATCGTAATGGAAACCTTTCCATAAATCACCTCTTGCACTGGCTCTACAATATTCTGAAAAATAATTATCTGTTTGATGTAAAGCTTCAGAAAATGATTGATAGTATCTAATACTTCCTGTCTTAGTTTTAAATAAAATTAAAGAATTATATCTTATTATTCCTATTTTATCTAACTCCTTTAAATATTCATCTGGTAAAGTAGTAGTATAAGGCTGGTCAGTATATAAAATATTACTTATTTCAAAATTTATAAAATCTTTAAACTTAGAATCTAACTTCATAAGTTTACTAATATTTTTTAGTTTCAATTTTAACTCAAATTTTTTAAACAAGTCTTTTACCCAATCTATATTTCTTAAATATTCTGCAAAAGCGATTGTTTTTAAATCTTCTGTAATAATTGTCTTATAATGCTCATCATACATTTCATTCATTTTATCATACAATGGCTTTCGTTCTACACTTCTAGAATTATTCTTCGAATATACTAATATATAATCTTTTGTTTTTACAAATGTTTTTCTTACATGAGAAGCTTTTGTACCAAATATTTCTCCTGTTTCAATTGTTAAATTCGAAATTAAATTTTCCTCTCCAAAAATCTCATCACATATTTTTTTTAGATTTACCAACTCTTTATCATCTATTGATATAAAAATAACGCCATCATCTGTTAAAAGGTTTCTAGCAAGTTTTAATCTTGGGTACATCATATTTAGCCAATCTGAATGGTATCTACCATTAGTTTCTTTATTAGTAGTTAACGAGTACCCCCCCCCCCCGTACTATTTTCGCACACTTGACCTGTTAATTCCAAATAATTCTGAACACTATCTCTAAAATTATCTCTATATATAAAATCATTTCCAGTATTATATGGTGGATCTATATATATCATTTTTATTTTCCCGTGATATGATTTTTGCATAAGCTTTAATACTTCTAGGTTATCTCCTTCAATATATAGATTTTCTGTATCATCCCAGTTTTTAGAATCTTCTTTAGAAGGTCTTAATGTCCCTGTACTTACCTGCTGAGCCACTTGTCTTGCTTTTGTTTTTCCTTTCCAGGTAAATGAGTACCTTTCTTTACTATCCTCTATCTTTTCTCCTAATAAATGTTTTAATACTGTAAAATCTACTTTTCCCTCTGTAAATGCTTCAGGAAAAATCTCTTTTAATTTTTCAATGTTATCTTGCACTATATCCATGCTTCTTCCCTCTAATTTTTTCATACATATCTCCTTTTATTTTTTTATAATATAATTTCTTTCTTTTATTTTCTTTAATAATTCATTTTGAATTTTCACTACTCTATTAACTTGTGTTTCCTTTTTTCTCAACATTTTCAGTTCTTCAATCTCTCTATTTAAGGTTTCAAGTATCTCTATATCCTCTTTCTCTATATCTTCACAATCTTTACCTAAATTTATAATTCTTACTTTTTCAACGATACTTTCGTAAAAAGACTTCATATTTCCTGAGCTTAAATTTTTATAATCAAACTCCTTAAGTCTTTCATTTTCTTTATCTAACCAATCAGTATTATAAATTTGTACAATCTCAACTCTATTATTTCCTACTTTCTTAATTGCTGTTGATATAAGTATTTCTGAATCACATTCCATCATAAAGACTGTTGCTTTTGGAATTAATTGATGCAAAAGCTTAGATACTGTATTCTCTTTTCCCTTTTCTTTTAATATCACTCGAATAAAATGTATCTCATCGTATCTTTCTTCATCTCTTACATATTTTTCAATATTACTATTTTCATAATTTAATGCATATTCGTATCTAATTTTTCCAACATTTTCTATAAATATTCTTTTAAATTTTTCATCAGCTTCTGCATTTCTATAAATTATCTCTTTTGGGATATTTTTATCCACTTTACATGCTTTTGGCAGATTAAAAATTATCACTTTTATACACCCCTATTTTATTACTAAAAATGATATTAATTCAAAATCATCCATATTCTGTACTGAACTATTTAGTACGGTTTCGTCAAAACTAAAGAGACTATCTAACCCTTTTTCTTCCTCTTTTCCAACAATATTTTCAACTGTTCTTTCTAGGAAATTTGTAAATTTACTCATATCTTTGGCATTATTTGTCTCCTTATTAAATTCATTTATTAAAGATGGATATAATTCCTTTTGTCCAACACATACTTTTTTATAGATATCCAAAATCTTTTTGCTTTGAATAAAGTTAAAAAGAATTTCCCCATTTTCTTTAATATAAACTAAAAAATAAGGATTTAGCACATTATAAACACTAGGCTTTATATCCTGATTTATCTGTCTTAGGCAGAATATAACCCCTTTTTCAGCTTCTTCTAAATTGCTCTTAGCAATTGCATACATCCCAGTTGGTGCCTTCTTTAAAATCTCTTTATTGTGTTTCATATAGTTAACAAGATCCATTTTAAAGTCATTAAAAGTAAGATCCGTTATAGATATTCCACCATTTATATCCTCTAAATCCACTACTTTATCCTGAAGTTGCTTCAACTGTTTCTTTCTATACTCAAGGTCATTCATGCCATCGTTATCCACAATTACATTTTCCTCTCCTGTAGCAGACATATCCAGCATAACCATTCTTCCACTTACTCTTGACTCAAGATGAATATACTCATCCAATTCCATATTTGGCCAAAAATTTACAAGTTGAATTACATCATTTTTAGATCCAATTCTGTCAATTCTACCAAACCTTTGGATTATTCTTACTGGGTTCCAATGAATGTCATAGTTAATTAGATAATCACAATCCTGCAAGTTCTGACCTTCAGAAATACAATCAGTTGCTATTAAAATATCAATTTCCGGCTTATCCATCTCCACTCTCTCCTTAGAACGTGGAGAAAAATTAGTAAGAATATTATTGAAATCCATCCTTATTCCTTTCAGATTTGTCTTTGGATTATCACTACCAGTTACCAAGGCAGAATACAGTCCAAAATCATCATACAACGGTTTTGATAGATGATTATATAGATATTTTGCAGTATCAGCAAATGCAGTAAATATAATGATTTTTTTATTATCTGGATTTAATGGATTATTTAATTTTTCCTTTATCAATACTTTTAGTTCTTTTAATTTCTGGTCTCTTCCAGCTGTAATTTTAAAAGCTTCTTTTAACAGCCTCTCTAAAATATTTTTATCCTCTTCAAGCTCAGATCTCCATCTAATTTGATCTATATCCTGTATTAGAACTTTTACATTTTTACTTCCTATCATCACACTATCTAATCTTGGGTCATCTATATCAAATTCATCTAAATCAAAATCTTCATCTACATCTTCAAAATTATCAAGTTTCTTTAAAGCTATATCTATATTTTGAAGAATTTTAGATATTGTAATACCAAAAGAATAAATAGAACTTTCCATTCTCTTTAAAATATTTACTCTCATTAGATGAACTAAGCTTTCCTCTCTATCTACCTGCTTAAATATTGACTTACCTGTATTAGTGTCATACCTTTTACTATATTCTGCTACTTTACTTGGAAGAACATATTTAATAGGAGAATATATTGCCAAATTCAAACTTCTAATAAGTCTATTTAATTCTGAAAGAGGAATAAACTCATTTTTAATGTCAATATCCGCCTTTATATTCAGTGGTTTTAATCTTTTTGGAAATTCACCAATACTTGAGGTATCATAATATTTCTGAATATGCTTTCTGCTTCTTGCTATTGTTAGCATATCTAAAAGCTTAAAATAATCTATTTCCAGTAATTCAAGAAGATCTTCTATTTTTTTACTCTCTTCAGGAAGTTCATTCCATTTATTAAATACCATTTGTGCTTTTCTCAGGGTCTGCTCTATACTTCTTATTCCATAAGCACTTAAAGCTGAATCATCCCCCTCAGTGGCAAAAGCAATCTGGTTTTTCAAATCATTCATTTTATTATTAACTGGTGTAGCAGAAAGCATTAGAACTTTTGTTTTTACACCTTTTTTTATAATCTGATTAAGAAGTCTCGAGTATCTTGTCTCTTTATCATCTTTTTTATTATTATTGTTTCTGAAGTTATGTGATTCATCTATTATTATTAAATCGTAATTTTCCCAATAAACCTTTTCCAGGTTAATCTCTCCACTATATCCTGTGTATCTTGATAAATCTGTATGATTTAGTACGTCATAATTTAACCTATCTTTTTCTAAAATATTATCTCTTCTATTTCCCTTATATGTTAACCAGTTTTCTCTTAACTTTTTAGGGCACAATACAAGAACTCTGTTATTTCTAGATTCATAGTACTTAATTACAGCCAGAGCTTCAAATGTCTTTCCAAGTCCTACAGAATCTGCTAATATACAACCATTATATTTTTCAAGTTTGTCTATAATCCCTAAAACTCCATCTTTTTGGAAATTATATAGCTTATTCCACACAACACTTTCTTTAAAACCTGTTTTACTTTTAACAATATCTTCTTCAGTTAAATTTTCTAAGTAATCTTTAAAAACATTATATAAAGTAACAAAATATATGAACTCTGGATTATTTTCCTTATAGACTACCTCTAGACTTTCTAACAGGAATTTTTTGACATCTTTGGCTTTATCTTTGTCATTCCAAAGCATATCAAATTGAGATAACATCTGCTGAGTATATAATGAACTTTTCACAAATGAGTTCATATCCAACTTAGTTGATGGTACTATTCCAAGTCCTCCAGAGGTAAAATCCGAACTTCCTATAATACAAGAATTCTCTTCATTTTTGTTTTCCATAAGGTACATTTTTTGTGGTAGGGGATACTCTTCATCATAAGCTCTTACTTCTACTTTTTCTTTTATCCAATTTGCACATTCTTTTGCTATTTCAGATTGTTTGAGCTCATTTTTCAGTTTCATTTCATATCTATCTCCAACAAGTCCTCTTTCATAGCTTCCACTTAATTTAAATTCCCTATTTATATCTTTTTTGTTTTTTATAAATGTTGGCTCTGAAAACAAAAGCCTCAAATTAGTGATTTTATTTAATTCTTTTTTTAATTCAGCATAAGCATATATAGTAAAATATGCAGAAATGATTGATAATTTAGTTCCAGTTTTAATATTTTCTTTTAATTTATCAATAACTTTTCCCTGTGTTTTATTATCTAAAATTTGCATATCCATAACTCATATTCCCCTTTTTATATTTATATCAATAAATGATTATTTATTAACAATTATACCATACTTTTGGGATTAAAATTAAAATATGTACTTGAAAAAATTTTGTCTTTTTATAATGAAATACATCTAGTTTAATTTAATTAAATTAAAAAAATATATATTAAAAATACTTATAAAAAAAAGATGACCTTTTCATACCTAAATGGTAAAATATAAATAGAAATAATATAATTTAAAAAATAAGCAGGATTAAGACTCATGAAGAATTAGACTTATTGAATCTTGTCATTAGATATTTTATAAGGAGTTTACTATGAAGGAGAAATATAAATCAGTAGATGAATACATGCGAGATATGTTAGTTAGAATGGCACACCATTCAACGGCAATTGAGGGAAATACCCTTACACTTGCAGATGTAGGATCAATTCTAATCAATAACTATATTCCTAAAGCAATGTCTGAAAAGGAGTATAATGAAGTGAACAATTACAGGAATGTTTTTCCAATTTTATTAAATAGCTATGACAAAGCTTTTACTCCAGAATTAATAAAAAGCTATAACAAGGCTGTAATGCTAAATTTACGAGAAGATGCTGGTGAATATAAGAAAAATGAAAATATAGTGTTAGGAGCTAAATTTCAACCTGCAAAACCATCTCAGGTACCTTTATTAATGAAAGATTGGTGTGATAACTATAATTTCAGAATGAAGAATGCTAAAAGTGATGAGGATAAAGTATCTATTATTTTAGAATCTCATATAAAGTTTGAGCAAATACATCCTTTTGCAGATGGGAATGGCAGAACAGGAAGATTACTGATGGTTGATTCATGTTTAAGAGAAAATTTAATTCCAATAATTATTCCTAAATCGGAAAAAAACAGGTATATTAATTACTTAGCCAATGAAGATGTAAAAGGCTTTACTGAGTGGGTTATAGAACTTCAAAAGAGAGAGTTAGAAAGAATTGCAATGTTTAAAAAGGAGCTGTTGCATTTATAAAACTGTAAAAATAAAATTCTCGGCATTAGAAATAGTTACGTTATTTATGAAGCGAAACAGAATACGGAAAATTTGACTGTTTGAACGAAGTGAGTTTCAAATTTTCTTTCTGTAAGCAATATAAATAGAAACTATTGATAGCTTAGAGGATTTTATCTTTTACAAATTTGCAACAGCCCCTTTTTATTCACTCTTAAATCTTATCAGGATACTTAACAACTTCCATAAGCTTTTTACAGAAGTATTCAAGTCCCTCTCTATCAGCATCACAAAATCTCTTAAATAAAGGACTGTCAATATCTAAAACTCCTATAATTTTATCCCCTTTCCAAAGTGGAATAACAATTTCAGAATTAGAGTTACTGTCACATGCAATATGCCCATCAAACTTATGTACATCTTCTACAACAAGACTTTTTTTCTGAGCTACTGCAGTTCCACATACACCTTTTCCTATCTCAATTCTAAAACATGCAAGTTTTCCCTGGAATGGTCCAAGCATCAGACTTCCACCTTCAATTAAGTAAAATCCTGCCCAGTTTATATCCTCTATATTCTCCCATAAAAGTGCTGAAGAATTAGAAAATAGTGCTATATAGTGATTTTCTATCTCAGCTAACCCCTCTAACTGTTTTGTCATTAAACTATAATTTGTCTGACTCATCTTATCTTTCCTCCTCAATATAGATTTCTTTCGTAGAGTATACACGATTTTATCATATTTACAAATAAAAAAATAGCTTTTCATGACATTAATCTTGCCACAAAAAGCTATTTGTAGGTTATACTATTTTAACTTCTTAAGCTCTTCTCCTAATAATATTCCATGTTTTAATTCAACTTTGGCAAGCTCATTAAACATTTTTGCAATATCATCGTATCCTTCTTCACTTGCAACTTTTGCAAACATTGGATAGATTTCCTCTCCAGCTTTTTTCTCACCAGCTGAGAACATCTCCAAATGTTTTACAATATCCTCACGAGATTTATCTTTAAGAGCTTCTATCTCTTTTTCAGAGATCTTATGATTTTCTGCATCCTCTTTTAGATATTTTTTAAGTACATTCACATGTCCTCTTTCTTCAATTGAAAGCTGTTTGAATACCTTTCCAAGCTCCTCATTTCCCTCATTTAAAAGTTTTTCACTTAAAAAGATATATAATAGTTCCCCAGCAACTTCACCCTTATACGCATTGACAATATTACCATACGATTTTGAATTCTTAAATTCCATAATACTACCTCCTTGTCTTAACATCTTTAATTTTAATATCTATTTTTACATTTCTCTATTCTATTTAAACATTGTAATCTCTTCTGGATTTAATCTTATTGATTTATGAGGTTCCTCTATTCCCTTTCCAATAGCGATTATTATAACTGGAACATATCTTTCCTCATCAAGATTAAAAGCCTTGGCCAATTTATCTCCTTCAAATCCTCCTATTGGATTTGTTTCATATCCATGTGCTCTAGCTACTAACATTAATTGCATTGCAGCCAAACTTGAATCAATTTTAACTATATCATTCATTTTTTCTCTCGATGCATTCATATATTCTGGCATAAATACATCCATCAGTTCTTTTTTAACATCTTCAGGCATATATCCCTGTTTTACAGTCTCACTATATATTTGTTCTCCTTTTTCATAACATTTCATGTCACCAAAGATTATAATCATTGCTGAAGAAGTATCGTTCTGTCTTGTGTTAAATCTTATAAGTGGACGCAATGTTTTTTTAGCCTCTTCAGATTCAACTACCAGAAATCTCCAAGGTTGCATATTTACTGATGATGGAGCCTTAGTAGCTTCTTTTATCATCTCAAGCATTTCATCATGATTAATTTTAAAATTTTCATCAAACAGTTTAACTGAGTGTCTATTAAATACTATATCCTTAAAATCATTATGCATACTATCACCTTACTTTATAATTTTCTTACCATCGTTAAAAGCTTTTCCAACCTTTTCTCCCAAATTCCAATAAGCCATATTAACTGGATCAAATACTATAGGTTTCAATTTCTTTACATCAACTTTTGAATCAACTAATACTGATTCATCTATAGAGACATTAACTATCTCCCCTTTTAAAATCTCTGTATTATCATCATAAGATTTTACCTTACACTCCAAAGTCATTGGAAGTTCCTTTATAATAGGAGCATTGACAAATTCACTTTTTTCATGATGAAATCCAGCTTTTTCAAATTTATCTTTATCTTTATTTCCAGAAACAATTCCTACGTAGTCACAAGCTTCCATATACTCCTGTGTAGCTATACTTACTGTAAAAGCTCCTGTCTCTTTAATATTTGCAACAGTTTTATGTGTTTTAGCTAAACAAAATGAAATCTCATTTACCTCACTTATTCCTCCCCAGGCTGCATTCATAGCATCAGGCAATCCATTTTTATCATATGTCCCGATAATATAGACTGGTTGTGGATAACTCCATGGTTTTGCTCCAAAATTCTTTCTCATAATATTTCCTCCTAATTTAAACGTTTGTCTATTTCATCCAATATCTCAGATAATCTATCTATCTCTTCCTGACTAAGTGGAATAGGCACATTGCACTCAGTATCACTGCTGTTTTTTCTGCACTTTGCAAGTTCATCTTTTGCAAAATCTGTAAGTGATATTATAATCTCTCTGGCATTTTCTTCATTTCTATTTTTAGTTATATATCCCTTCTTCTCCAATATCTTAATATGTCTAGTTACAGCTGCAGGATCTATATCCAGGTGCTTTGCTATCTCTCTTTGCAGACACTCTCCATTCTCTTTTAAAAAAATCAGCATCTCATATCTAGTTATACTAAATCCCGTGACTTCCTCAAAGTTTTTAGTCATCTTCTGCTCTACACATCTCAATTTATGCAACATATTACTAAATGTTGTAAGTTTCATTTAAATCACTCCTACATATTCACTATTTGTGAAGTAAACCTTTTACCTCTTTTTCCATCCACTCTGAATCTCTAAATACAGCTCTTCCTACCCCTACCAGGTCACAGACATCTCTGTTTAGAATATCTACAATATCCTCTCCATGCTTAACTCCACCTGTAAGTATAACTGGGATATTCACTGCATCATGAATTGGCTTAGATATTACATCAAAATATCCTGGCTTAGTCTCTGTAATAGTGTAAAAACACATTCCTCCAGATATATCTATCACATCTATACCTGCCTTTTCAAATTCCTTTGCTGCAATTACAGAGTCCTCTTTAGATAATCCACCTTCCATAAAATCTCCAGCTCCCATTCTTATAAATAGAGGATATTCATTTCCAACTGCCTCTCTAATCCCTCTTATAATATCCAGATGAAGTTTTATTCTTCCATAGATATCCTTTCCATACTCATCTTCTCTTTTATTGCTAAGTGGTGATAAAAACTGATCTAAAAGGTATCCATGAGCTGAGTGAATCTCTACTCCATCAAATCCTGCTTCTTTAGCTCTTATAGCAGCTGCAATAAATCTGTCTCTTATATCCTCAATCTCTTTTCTACTAAGTTCCACTGGCATTTCAGGTTTATCTTTTCTTGATGGGTGCATCATTGCAGTAGGTGCAACTGGATCCATACCAATATCAGCTTTTTTAGCTGCACTTCCTGCATGAGAAATCTGAAGTATTGCAAGAGCATCACTGTTTTTAATCACTTTAGCAAGTTTACTAAGTCCTTCTATTGCACCATCCTCTGCAGCAGACATCTGGTTTCTGTGTGCCTTTCCTCTTTTATCTACAAAATTATGCTCAACTATAACTGCTGAAAAAAGTCTGTTCTTTGTTTTATCCTCATAATATTTTAAAATTTCCTCTGTAACATATCCATTATCATCGGCCTTTGCTGTAGCCATAGGTGGCATAACAACTCTATTTTTAAACTCTATATTTTTTTCTTTTACTCTATCATTTATCTTCATAACTTCCTCCTCTGATAAATTATCTTAAATAAAACCATATAATTGATAAGTCAACTATTGATAAATCAATTATATTATATATGACTGTTTATGTCAAGAAAAAAGTA
>NZ_JADRHM010000041.1 GCF_018205345.1 Fusobacterium sp. DD2 | reverse complement strand
TGGCGCCTAAAGGCACCACTTCCATTATTAAAATCAAACTTTTATTCTATTAGAAATCAAATCTGTAACCAACTGATAGAGTAACTCTTCCATAATTAATCTTAGGACTTGCGCTATCGTATCCATCTTCATCTCTTGCTTCATATTTAACTTTTCCGTAGTTCATCTTATACATTAAGTCAGCTACGAAGTTTTCATACTCTACTCCAGCTCCTAATCCCCAATACATTCCATTTTTATAAGATAATTTTTCTTCTCCCTCATCATCTTTATAAGTTTTAGAAGATTTCATATTAAATGAGTATCCTAAATCAGCTTTTAAATATGGATGAAATTCTGATTCTATTGGAAGATTGTATTTAGCAGTAGCATATAGAGGAACTGATTTAAATCTAGGCATCAAAGGAGCTTCTCCATCCTCATCTTTCGCTGCTTTTGCTCTTCCATGGTCCTGATATCCTAAACCAAGTCCTACTTCTACTTCAGGTAGTACTGATTGAGTAGCTTCAACAGAAAATTCATAACCTATATCCTTACGGTCTGATTTGTTTAACTTATCATCTTGATGACCTTTTACTTCCTTAAATCTACCATATGGATCCAATCCAGCTTTCAAATATACATGAGTTCCTTCAGCCGCCATAGCAGTCATTGATAATGCAAACAATCCAAACAATATCTTTTTCATAAATTTCCTCCTTTATATTTGATAGATATGTATTTTGAAAACTACATATGCTCTATTAATATCATATACCTTGAGAAAGTGAAATTCAACACTTTTTTACAAATTTTTTACACACTTTCTATCCTATGCCATTTAAGACTGCTCCAGCAATTAAAGCTACTATTGCAAGAGGTACATAGAGATATTTTCCAAGAGGTACAAACCAATTTCCAACTGGTTTTTTAGCTCCAGCATTAACTGCATCCTCTGCATATTTCTTTCCTCCTACCCAGTAGAAGAATATTCCTGCAAGTGCTGCTCCTAATGGACATGCATAAATTGATACAGCATCCATCCAAGGTTCAATTATTCCCTGAATTAGAATAGCTACAATAACTCCTGCTACTCCTATTACTCCAACTGATGCTCCTCTGCTCATTTTAAACTGCTCCTGTAAAGTTGCAACTGAAGTTTCATATAAGTTAATAAGTGAAGAGACTCCAGCAAAGAGTACACACAGGTAGAATACTATCCCAACTATACGTCCTCCAGGCATGCTATTAAATACATTTACAAGGTATATAAACATAAGTCCAGGTCCACCAATATCCAATTTTGATCCAGCTACTGCTATTGCAGGTATTATTACAACAGTTGCCAAAATTGCTGCAAAAGTATCATAAAAAGCAACATTTTTAGCTGCTGACACTATATCCTCTTTTTTACTTAAATATGAACCATATATAACTGTTCCACTTCCTGCTATTGACAAACTAAAGAATGCTTGTCCAAAAGCAAATATCCACAATAAAGGATCTTTTATTTTTTCTGAATCTATAGTAAATATATATTTATATCCAGAATGTGCTCCATGAAGACTAAATATATAGATTCCTAAACCTATAAAGAGAATAAACAGTGCAGGCATCATTATCTTATTTGCCTTTTCTATTCCTCCTGCTACTCCCAGTGCCATTATTATAAAACTTACACCCATTGCTATTATTATCCAAATATTATTTCCAAAACTGGTTGCTGTCTGTCCAAATGTACCACCTATAACATTCATGTCATTTCCCATTGCAGTTAACTGCCCTGTAAAAGCCATAAATGTATATTTAAATATCCAACCAACTACAACTGTATATCCCATAGCTAAAGCTAAAGATCCAAGAACTGGAATAAGAGCAAATCCTTCTCCAACTTTCCTTTTTCCCCATTTTTCATCTGCACATTTTCCAAAAGCCCCAATAGGTCCTGCCTGAGCAGATCTTCCAAGAGCCATTTCCTCCATAACTCCAGTAGAAGCTATTAAGATAACAAATAAAAAATATGGTATTAAGAATGTCATTCCACCAAATTGGGACACCATTACCGGGAATCTCCATATATTACCCATTCCTACTGCTGACCCTATACAGGCTAAAATAAATCCCCATTTACTGTTAAATCCATCACGTTGTTCTGTTAACAAATTTTTATCATCCATAAAGGTATCTCCTTATCTCTTCAAATTAGTTACAGTACTATTTTTATGGACATCTTTGATGTAAAATATAGTATTTAGGCCATATTCACAAAACGCCTACAGATTCTCTCTATAGGCGTTCTATTTTTATTTTATACTACTTACTTCAGGATATTTCTATTTTTTATTTGGATATGGTTCCAAGAATGCGTGGAAGTGACGCATTGGTAGATTATGTCCTGAAACTATTCTCATATTAGGTATGCTTTCTCTATCTTCATAAAGTGCTTTTACTGCAGCTATTACATAATCTAGATGTTCTTGGCTCAATTGGCTTCTGTTTATTGCAAAACGCACAACATTACATACTTCTTTTTGCTGTTCTGGAGTTTTTAAATCATATTCCATTGAGTAATCTCCAAGTTCTGATACTCTGATACCATATCTACGGATAAGTTCAAGGCTGAATCCTTCTCCTGCAAATGTTTCGTGTCCACGTTTATTATCAAAAAACTCGTCCATATTGATATATACTCCGTGTCCTCCTGCTGGAAGTACTACACCTTTTACTCCTGCTTTGTAGAATCCTTGTGCTAAGTACTCACATTGTTTTACTCTTTCTTCCAAATAGTCGAAGTTACAACATTCGTATAATCCAGCTGCAAGAGCCATGATATCTCTTCCTGACATTCCACCATAAGAGTCGTTACCATATGATGAGATTTGTTTAACTTTTAACAGGATTCCTACATCTGTTTTTACACTTCCATCTTCATTGAAGTCTGAGAAATTTTTCCAGAATAATCCCTTATCTCTAAATGCCAGGATACCTCCCATGTTAGCATGTCCATCTTTTTTAAGTGATGCTGTAAATCCATCACAGTACGAGAATAGTTCTTTAGCTATTTCAGGTATTGATTTATCTGCATATCCCTCTTCATTTACCTTAATAAAATAACAGTTTTCTGCCCAACGAGCAGCGTCTAGCATAAATGGAATATTGTATTTGTGAGCTATTCTACTTGATTCTCGGATATTTGCCATTGAAACTGGTTGTCCACAAACAGTGTTATTAGTAATAGTTGTATAAACTAATGGTACATTTTCTGGTCCAACAGCTTTTATTAATTCTTCAAGTTTTTTAGTATCCATGTTTCCTTTAAATGGATTCTTTTCATATGATCCACCTTCAGGAACTTCCCATAATAACTCTTTGTTATATAGGTTTCTTGGTATTGATCCCATTTGCTTAATATTTCCTTCAGTAGTGTCAAAGTGTCCATTTGATGGGATTGTAAATGCTTTACCAGGATGCCGTTGATTCAATATTTTACGAACCATTTCAAATAATACTGACTCCGCAGCACGACCCTGTTGAATTATAAATGTGTTAGGTCTTTCCATTTGTGCAGCTCCACCATTAAATAGTCCACCTTCATATTCACAAAGATAAACTTCGTTCATCATCTTATCAATGTCTGTGCAATCTGTTCTAACCAAATCAATGATTCTCTTTTGGTTGTCACCACGTTCCATACAGTCACGTAGTGCATCTAGTAATACGTAGTAACCTTTGTTACGTCCATATGATTCGTCTCCTAAGAACATTGCTGCCCATTGGACATCTGTCATTGCTGTAGTACCTGAATCTGATAACATGTCAACAGTTAACATTCCAGCTGGAAAGGCAAATTCATTGTAGTGAGTTGCTTTTAACGCTCTTTCACGTTGAGCTACAGTCACTCTTGGTATATTACGTTTTACATAAGAAAAAGAACGAGGAGTTGCTACATTTAAAGGATATTCTTTCATTTTATCTACCTCCTGAGTATTTTAAATATATAGAATACCCCGGTCGTCCCAAATAAGTTCCTCACGCTTATTTCGGCCTGGCGGACAGTATTATAAAATAGCCGTAGCTATTATTACCTTGTAATTTATATAAAATATGTTTATAAATGAATTAATCAATTTTATTTATTCACTATTTTTTCACTTTTAAGACATATATTCTACAATTATAAGATACAACTTTTTTTGAATTTGTCAATTTATTATTTTTTGCATATTTTTTTCTACTATTCAAATTATCAAAAAAGGCGTCTTTACTCTTCCTAGAGAATTAAAAAAACATTTTTTATCCTATATAACTGTTATAAAAAAACAAAATAGCACCAATACAAATATTGTATTGGTGCTACTAAATTTTAAACTTTTCTTTTTATCCTATACCGTTTAAGATTGCTCCTGCAATTAAAGCTATTATTGCAAGTGGTACGTAGACATATTTTCCAAGAGTTACGAACCATGAACCAATCTTTTTCTTAGCTCCCATATTAACTGCATCTTCAGCATATTTTTTTCCTCCTACCCAGAAGAAGAATATTCCTGCTAATGCTGCCCCTGCTGGACATGCATAGATTGATACAGCGTCCATCCAAGGTTCGATTATTCCTTGAATTAAAATTGCAACTATTATTCCAAGTACTCCTATTGCAGCAACTGATGACCCTCTGCTCATTTTAAACTGCTCTTGTAAAGTTGCTACAGATGTTTCGTATAGATTAATAAGCGAAGACACTCCGGCAAATAGTACGCACACATAGAATACTATTCCAACTATACGTCCTCCAGGCATGCTATTAAATACGTTTACAAGATATATAAACATAAGTCCTGGTCCACCAACGTCTAGTTTTGATCCTCCAACAGCTATTGCTGGAACTATAACAATTGTAGCTAATAAAGCTGCTAAAGTGTCATAGAAAGCAACGTTTTTACCTGCTGAAACCACGTCTTCATTCTTACCTAGGTAAGATCCATATATAACTGTTCCACTTCCTGCTATTGACAAACTAAAGAATGCTTGTCCAAAAGCAAATATCCATAACATTGGATCCTTAATCATTTCAGGATCTATTGTAAATATATAAGTATATCCTTTTCCTGCTCCATTTAATGTTGCTATGTATATTCCTAATCCTATGAACAGTATAAATAATGCTGGCATCATTATTTTATTTGCTTTTTCTATCCCCTCTGATACTCCTAATGCCATTATTATAAAACTTGCAACCATTGCTATTATTACCCAAAGGTTATTACCAAAGCTGCATGCTGTCTGTCCAAATGTACCCCCTATAATATTCATGTCATTTCCCATTGCAGTTAACTGCCCTGTAAAAGCCATAAATGTATATTTAAATATCCAACCAACTACAACTGTATAACCTATTGCCAATGCTAGCGATCCAATTACTGGAATCAGTGCAAATCCTTCTCCGATTTTTTTCTTTCCCCATTTTAAGTCGGAACATTTTCCAAAAGCCCCTATAGGTCCTGCCTGAGCAGATCTTCCAAGAGCCATCTCTTCTATAACCCCTGTAGATGCTATTAAGATAACAAATAGGAAATATGGAACCAGAAATGTCATTCCTCCAAATTGGGATACCATTACTGGGAATCTCCAAATATTACCCATTCCTACTGCTGACCCTATACAGGCTAAAATAAATCCCCATTTACTGTTAAATCCGTCACGTTGCTCTGTTAATATGTTCTTATTATCATCCATAAAAGTATCTCCTTGTCTCATCAAATTAGTCGTCATACTATTTTATGGCACAGCTCAGACGTAATATATAGTAGTCTTATTCATCAAATGCTATATTCAGAAAACGCCTACAGATTCCTCTATAGGCGTTCTTTTTTATTTAAATGTCATATTGCATTAGATTTTCCATCTTACCGCTAAATATTCTGTTTTTTTATTTTTATTTGTTTGGATATGGTTCCAAGAATGCGTGGAAGTGACGCATTGGTAGATTATGTCCTGAAACTATTCTCATATTAGGTATGCTTTCTCTATCTTCGTAAAGTGCTTTTACTGCAGCTATTACATAATCTAGATGTTCTTGGCTCAATTGGCTTCTGTTTATTGCAAAACGTACAACGTTACATACTTCTTTTTGTTGTTCTGGAGTTTTTAAATCATATTCCATTGAGTAATCTCCAAGTTCTGATACTCTGATACCATATCTACGGATAAGCTCAAGGCTGAATCCTTCTCCTGCAAATGTTTCGTGTCCACGTTTATTATCAAAGAACTCGTCCATATTGATATATACTCCGTGTCCTCCTGCTGGAAGTACTACACCTTTTACTCCTGCTTTGTAGAATCCTTGTGCTAAGTATTCACATTGTTTGATTCTTTCATCTAAATAGTCAAAGTTTAGACATTCATATAATCCAGCTGCAAGAGCCATGATATCTCTTCCTGACATTCCACCATAAGAGTCGTTACCATATGATGAGATTTGTTTAACTTTTAATAGGATTCCTACGTCTGTTTTTATGCTTCCGTCTTCATTGAAGTCTGAGAAGTTTTTCCAGAATAATCCCTTATCTCTAAATGCTAGGATACCTCCCATGTTAGCATGTCCGTCTTTTTTAAGTGATGCTGTAAATCCATCACAGTATGAGAACATTTCTTTAGCTATTTCAGCTATTGATTTGTCTGCATATCCTTCTTCATTTACTTTAATGAAGTAGCAGTTTTCTGCCCAACGAGCAGCGTCTAACATGAATGGGATATTGTATTTGTGAGCTATTTTACTTGATTCTCTGATATTTGCCATTGAAACTGGTTGTCCACAAACAGTGTTGTTAGTTACAGTAGTATAAACTAATGGTACATTTTCTGGTCCAACAGCTTTTATTAATTCTTCAAGTTTTTTAGTATCCATGTTTCCTTTAAATGGATTCTTTTCATATGATCCACCTTCAGGAACTTCCCATAGTAATTCTTTGTTATATAAGTTTCTTGGTATTGATCCCATTTGTTTGATGTTTCCTTCAGTAGTGTCAAAGTGTCCATTTGATGGGATTGTAAATGCTTTACCAGGATGACGTTGATTTAATATTTTACGAACTAATTCAAATAATACTGACTCCGCAGCACGACCTTGTTGAAGTATAAATGTGTTAGGTCTTTCCATTTGTGCAGCTCCACCATTAAATAGTCCACCTTCATATTCACAAAGATAAACTTCGTCCATCATTTTGTCAATGTCTGTACAATCTGTTCTAACTAAATCAATGATTCTCTTTTGGTTGTCACCACGTTCCATACAGTCACGTAGTGCATCTAGTAATACGTAGTAACCTTTGTTACGTCCATAAGCTTCGTCTCCTAAGAACATTGCTGACCATTGAACGTCAGTCATTGCTGTAGTACCTGAGTCTGATAACATATCAACAGTTAACATTCCAGCTGGGAACGCAAATTCATTGTAGTGAGTTGCTTTTAACGCTCTTTCACGTTGAGCCACAGTCACTCTTGGTATATTACGTTTTACATAAGAGTAAGAACGAGGAGTTGCTACATTTAAAGGATATTCTTTCATTTTATCTACCTCCTGAGTATTTTAAGTATATAGAATACCCCGGTCGTCCCAAATAAGTTCCTCACGCTTATTTCGGCCTAGCGGACAGTATATCAAATAATAGCACATGCTATTATAGACTAAAATAAAATGTTTCATTGAAGTTTTATGTTCAGAAACAAAATATAACGATATTATTTAATATCTATTTTACTTTTTCTAAACATCAACACTCATACATATAGAATACAACATTTTTTTTATTTGTCAATGCTTATTTTTATTTTTTTATATTTTAAAAAACTTTTTTTATTCATTTTGTTTTATAATTATAGAATTATGTTTCTTTAGTAAACGAAATATGTATTTTTATTCAGAAAAACTATTTTATTATCAAAGTTATTTTTTTTGAAAAATTTATTTTTTTATACAGAAAATAGTTTCAAAAATTTAATATTATTTATTTTTTTAATTTTATTAAATAAAAACACTGTATTTTATTTTTAAACATTTATTTTATTTCTGATTTTATTTTCACTTTTTAAACATACAAAACTAATATAATATATTATTTTTTAATAAAAAATACTGCTGCTGGAAACCCTTTCAGCAACAGTATTTTCTTTTTTAAATTTTTTTTATTTGTCAATTTATATAAAAAAAGACTGAACTTAAATGTCCAGTCTTAATCTATTATTTTTCAATTCTTGTATAAGGAATTAAAGCGATATTTCTAGCTCTTTTTATAGCTTTAGCTATCTTTCTTTGTAATCTAGCGTTTGCACCAGTTACTCTTGAAGGATTGATTTTTCCTTTATCAGATACGAATCTTTTGATAAGATCTACGTTTTTATAATCAATTTCTTCTGCTTTAACTCTTAATCTAGCTCTTCTTCTTCTGAATTCTGCCATTTTATTTAACCTCCTTTTGATATTTAACTTTTACTGAATTATTAGTTTTGTTTAACGATAATGTATCTTAAAACTTCTTCTACGATGTTTAATTTAGCTTCAACATCTGCTAATACAGTTCCGTCAACTTCAAAAGTAGTTAATACGTAAAAACCAGTTTTCTTCTTATCGATAGGATAAGCTAGTTTTCTTTCTCCCCATTTTTCGCTTTTTTCGATAGTTGCACCTGCAGCAGTTAAAACTCCAGTTACTTTTTCGATTACAGCATCTCTACCTTCTTCAAGTATAGTTGGGTTGATGATGAACATTAATTCATATTTTTTCATTTGTTAACCTCCTCCCTATGGTATTAGCCCAAAACACATAATGATTTTGAGCAGGGTCAGAATATAATATATCATATATTCATAAGAATTTCAAGACTTTTTTATCTTTTTCTTACCCAAGGTGGTAAATCAAGATTTGTCTTTTCAGTTTCTTCTTTTACTTCATTTGCTGCTTTTTCTGATTTTGCAGTGTCTATATTGATAAATGGTTCATTTTTTTCCTCTTCATTTGCAAAGTTATTTGCAATGATAGTAACTTGAACTCTATCTCCAAATTCCTCATCAGTTACAAGTCCAAACATTACGTCATCAGCTGTTTTACCTGCTGCATCTCTAACCATGTCAGCAATAGTTTGAGCTTCCATAAGTGTAATATCAGGTGATCCTGTAATGTTGATAAGTATTTTACTTGCACCTAGTATTGATTTTTCAAGTAGTGGAGATTGAAGTGCTTTTTCAGTAGCTTTTATTGCTCTATTTTCTCCTTCTCCCTCTCCAAATCCTAATACTGCAATACCAGAATTTAACATAGTTGCTTTTACGTCAGCAAAGTCAAGGTTTATAAGTCCGTTACCAATCATAAGATCTGCAACACCTTTAATACCTATTTTTAAGATATTATTTGCTTCTTTAAATGCATTTTGTAAAGTTATTGTTTTATCTGGTAATTCAAATAGTTTATCATTTGGTATTATTACTAGAGCATCTACAGCACTTTTTAGCTTTTCAATACCCATATCAGCATTATTTTTTCTTTTCTTTCCTTCAAATGAGAATGGTCTTGTTACTATAGCAACAGTTAACACTCCCAATTCTTTTGCAACACTTGCAATTACTGGTGCTGAACCTGTTCCAGTTCCACCACCCATTCCTGCTGTGATAAATAACATATCTGTCTCTTCAAGAAGAGCTTTTATCTTCTCTACATCCTCTTCAGCAGCTTGTCTTCCTATTTCTGGATCCGCTCCAGCTCCTAGTCCTCTTGTAAGTTTTTCTCCTAGTTGAATTCTCACATCAGCAAGGGATTTTCCTAAGTCTTGTGCGTCTGTATTGGCAGCTATATATTCAACACCTCCGACTCCAGAAGAAATCATGTCATTTATGGCATTTCCTCCTGCCCCTCCTGTTCCTAGTACTTTTATCTTAACTAAATCCTGATCAATCAACATTCTATAGCCCCCTTTTTTCGGTTTTTAAATAAAGTTTGAAAACCAATTTTTTACAGCTCCAAATACTCCTGATTTTTTTTCTTTTTTCTCTTCCTCTACAGATTCTTCCCCTATGATTTTTGATAAGTCATCTTCCTGAGGCTGATTTTTTCTTTCATTTTTAACTTCTATATCTTGATGTGTATAGCTTCCAGTTTTAATCTTTCTATCTTCATCTTCCATTACTTCGTAGAAAAGACCAATCACTGTAGCCATGCTTGAATCAACATTTCCAAGTCCACTGAAAATATTCGGCGGCAACACTCTTCTAGCAACATATCCAGTTTTCTTATTGATTTTGTCAAGCAGTTCGTCTACACTTATCAACTTATCTCCTATAACACCACCTGTCAACACCAAACCTTTTCCAAGGTATCCATTGAAACCTGATTTCTGAATTGTTCCATCTATATACTCTATGATCTCATCAACTCTGGCACCTATCAGATTCTTAAGGTCCTCTACTGCAATCTCTTTATCTGTACCATAGTGTATTTTTCCATCTTCAGAAATCTCACCATTTCTGTATTTGTCAAGTATCTCTTTAGCATACTCATCATCATCAAACTTAAACATATACATCAGGTCAGTTTTAAAATGCATTCCTCCTAATGGAATAGATTCAATATATATTAATTTTTCATTCTTATACAGAATAATATCAGTAGTTCCCTCACCTATATCAGCAAGAGCTACTCCCATTCTCATATCCTCTTCTCCAAGTGTTGACTTAGCTGAGGCGTATGGATTAAGTATTATTTTTTCAACATCTACACCTATTCTATTTACTGTTTCTACAAGTTTTGCAACCATCTCTTTATCACAGTATATAAGGTGTACATCCCCTTGAAGTTTTGATCCTGTTACTCCAATTGGATTTTTTACTATTCCTGAGTTGTCTACTCTAATATTGTAGATTTCTGTTTTTAAAATCTGTTCATCTCCAAAGAAAACTTTTTCTTCAGCTTTTTTTATAAGCATCTGAATATGCTCTTCATTAATCTCTTCTTCCTGATCAAGATTAAGTTCAGCATTTACTGTTCTTGATCTTATCTTTTCTCCACTTATCCCGATAGATATGGAGTCTACAGGCTCTCCAGTTTCAGCCCTTAATTTTTCTAAAACATCTAAAATAGATTTAGAAAGTGCCTCTCCATCTCTCACTTCACCTTTTACCATACCTTGGCTAGGTCCTTCCATATATTTCAAGACTTTGAGTGTTTCACCATTTGAAGATAGTTCTCCAATAATGGCTTTTATTTTTCCGCTCCCTACATCTACTACTGTTTTTACAATTCCGTCTCTACTTACCATTATTTTTATCCCCCAAACTTTTGACAATAAAGTCATTAAACCTTAAGTCAATATATTCTATTTTTTTGGTCTTTATGAGTTCATAATACAAGTTTTCAACTACTCTATACTTTTCTTTCTCAACCTGGAAATCTGTCTTTATAATTGTTCCATCAGTGAGCACTATCTCAACACAATCCTTATCTTTTATATATACCTGTGAGACTATATTTTTTAAGAGATTATCATCTATCTTCTCACATATATCTAAAAGCTCTTTTATCTCATCTTCATTTTTTACAGTTATAAAGTAGCTGTCTTTTTCATCCTTTTCCTTTAAAAAACCAAAGACCACTCCCTCATTGTCTACAAGATAAACCTTATTTTTTAATTGAGCGTAGTAAGCTACATCTCTCTCTTGGATATTTATAAGTACCTTTCCCAGAGCTATTACTTCTATATCTGCATGTTTAATTCTGACATCTTCTTCAAGGTATCTTTGCAGTTCCCCAAAATCAATGTCCCATATGTTATTATTATAAAGGCTATTAGCCAGTTCTGTCAATTCACTTGATAAAATTTTTGAATTTCCCTGAATTTTTATCTCTTTTATTTTAAATAAATCCATTGGAAGAAATTTAATAGGTATAAGATACAATATCCAGCTTATGAAAAATATAAGCCCAAGTTTTATTATAAACTTCAAAGATTATCTCCTTATTTTTTAAATGTATCAACTGTTATTTTTACCAGGTCATCAAAAGTATATCCTTTTAATGTTCCAAGATCTGGTATCAAACTTGTCTTAGTCATTCCTGGGCAGGTATTTACTTCAAGGAAGTATACCTCATTATCTTTTAATATAAAGTCACTTCTAGAAATTCCCTTAAGTCCAACTGCATTGTGAATCTTAAGAGCATTTTCCATAGCTTTTTCATAGGCTTTTTTGTCTATTTTTGCTGGAAATTCGTGTACTGATCCTCCTGGTGCATATTTTGACTCATAGTCATAATATCCATTTTTAGGAAGTATTCTTATTACCCCAAGGGCTTCACCATTCATTACTCCAACAGTTAGCTCCTCACCTTTTATCATCTCTTCAATTATTGGTTTTTGTCCCTCTAACTCTTTTAGAGCTTTTTCTGCCTCATCTTTATTATAACAGAAATAAACTCCTACACTTGACCCATCTCTTGTAGGTTTTATTACTACTGGGTAAGCATCTATCTCATCAACTGAATAATATGTTCTTGCTGTTTTTATTCCTACCTCTTTAGCTATAGCTTTTGTGTAGGCTTTATCCATAGTTACTGCACTTTCTAAGGCTCCTGAACCTGTATATGTTTTTCCTAACATATCTAAAAGTCCTTGAAAAGTTCCATTTTCTCCATATCCACCATGTAGTGCCATATATGCAAGGTCATACTCATTATCTGTAAATGCTGAAACTAAGTTATCATGATTTACATCTACACCATATGCATCGTAACCCTGTTTTAATAAACTCTCCAATATAGCTGCTCCACTTCTTAGTGAAACCTCTCTTTCTGAAGATATTCCTCCCATAAATACTGCTATTTTCATTTATCCACCTCTATGTTATCTGCTTTTGTTTTTTAATATGATTATCTCTTCTTCAAGCTGAATATTATAGATATCTTTTACTTTGGACTTCACTGTTGCTAAGATTTCTAAAATATCTTCAAAAGTAGCAGTTCCATCATTTACTATAAAGTTAGGGTGCTTTGTTGAAACTTGAGCCCCTCCTATTTTGATCCCTTTAAGTCCAGCTTCTGATATTAGTCTTGCTGAAAAATCTCCCTTTGGATTTTTAAATGTACTTCCAAGATTTGGTTTGTCCAAAGGTTGTTTACTTTCACGAAGTGCCTGAATTTCTATTACCTTTTTAAGGTCAAATCCTCTTTCAAATTCGAAAGTGGCACTTATAATTACCCAATGTTTTTTCTGTATCTCTGTATTTCTATATGAAAATCCCACTTCATCTCTCTTTAAAGTTCTGATTTCATGGTTTTCATCAAATATTTCTACCTCTTTTATACAGTCAAATATCTCACTTCCATAGGCTCCACCATTCATATATACAAGTCCACCTACACTTCCAGGTATCCCTGCAAGATTTTCAAGCCCTGAATAGTTGTGAGTATTCATAAACGATATAAGTTTGTTAAAATCAGCTCCAGCCTCTACTCTTACAAGGCCTTCACCAACCTCTTCAATAGCTGTCATCTTTTTTAAAGAGACAAAAGTTATATCTAAATCTCCATCATCAATTAGAGTATTTGTTCCATTTCCTATAAGGAAAATATTTGGATATTTTTCAAATACCTCTTTCAGTTCCTCTTTTTTCTCTATGTAGATAAATCTCTTTGCCACTCCTCCTACTTTCATATTAGAGTGGTTTTTCATAATATGATTTTCAAATACTATCATTATCTATATTTCCCTTCTAGCTTTTCTGCAACTCTGTGAGCTATCTTAGAGATATCTCCAGCTCCCATAAACATATATACTTTTTGATTATGTTCATTTAAAATCTTCTCATCTATCTTTTCAGGATTTTGCTCAATAGATACTCTTGACTCATCTATTACCCCTTTAAGGTCTTCAAGTCTTACTCCAAACTCATCCTTTTCTCCAGCACTGTAAATAGGTAGAAGAATAATCTCTTCAGCTCCTCTAAATGCATCTTTAAAGTTATTTAAAAGGAATTTTACTCTGCTGTAACGGTGTGGTTGGAATATTACTGTAATCTTGTCTCTTTCAATAGATTGTGCTCCCTGTAAAGTAGCTTTTATCTCAGTAGGGTGATGAGCATAGTCATCTATTACCTTTATACCATTTTTGTTGTAAAGTACATCATATCTTCTTTTTGAACCTCTGAATTTCTCTATATTTTTTTGAATTTCTGGTTCTTCAAGTCCAAATTCAAGTGCTAAGTAAATTACTGGAAGAGAGTTTAAAATGTTGTGTTTTCCTGGGATGTATAGAGTGAATCTTCCAACAAATTTTCCATCTATCATAACGTCATAAGATGTTTTCCCATCATGAATCTCTATATTATCAGCATAGATATCTGCATGTTTATCTACGATACTGTATCTTACTATCTTATTTGGATCTTTAGTTTCAGCTAATTTTTCAAGTACCTCACACTCATCACAGATAAATACCTGTTTTTGTGTCTGATCTATAAATTTTGAAAATGATTTAATTATATTTTCAAGTGATCCATGTGTATCTAAGTGGTCAGCTTCAATATTTGTAATTATTGAGTATACTGGATTCATATATAGAAATGAGTTGTCACTTTCATCAGCTTCAGCTATAAAGTACTCTGATGTACCTGGTTTTGCATTTGAACCAATCTCTGGAAGTATTCCTCCAACTACTATTGTAGGGTCAAGACCTAACATAACTGTTGCAGCCATTGAACTTGTAGTTGTTTTACCATGAGTTCCTGCTACTGCTATTCCTGTTTCCTCATTTAAAAGCATAGCAAGAAGTTCCCCTCTTTTTACTATCTTTATTCCATGTTTTACAGCATAATCATACTCTGGATTATCCTTTTTAATAGCACTTGACGCTATTATCATATTAAAACCTTTTCCTTCAAGATTAGCAGTACTGTGTTCATTGTGAACTACTATTCCCATGCTTTCAAGTTCATTAGTAACATAAGAACGGCTAAGGTCACTTCCTTCAACTTCATATCCTTTGCTTTTCATTATTTTAGCAAGTCCACTCATTCCAATTCCATTTATTCCTATAAAGTAAATTTTTTCCAACTTAATTCCTCCAAATATCTAAAGTTTCTATTATCTTACCTGCTGGATTATCTTTTTTCAGATTTCTTATATTTATCTTCATTGAATCCAGTTCATTCTGATTTTCAAGTAGTTCAAAAGCCTTTTCAACTGCCTGTCCAGACTCTGAGTTCTTATACATCAGAGCTGCACCTGCATCTTTTAAAAGCATTGCATTTGCATATTGTCCCACTTTAATTGAACTATATGGCACTATAATAGATGGTTTCCCAAGTTCTATTATCTCAGAAATTGTAAGGGCTCCAGCTCTGCATATTACCAGGTCTGCAGCTGCCATAATATTTATCATATTATCAAAATACGGCCTTATAATATCCTGCATTTTACATCTCTCTATCTTTTTAACTATCTCATCATAGTTTTTCTCACCAGTTGCCCAGTAAAGTCTTATATTTCTATTTTCAATAAATCTTTCCCAGTTTTTTAATACTCCATCATTAAGCTCTTTAGCTCCTAAGCTTCCACCTGTAATAAGAAGTATCTTTTCATCTGGTTCAGTCTTTATCTTGTCTCTCTCTTCATTTGGGTCAACACTGTATATCTCCTCTCTTAGAGGATTTCCTGTTACCATAACTTTTTTCTGATATTTAATTGGAATATCATCATATGTCTTGTCAAAAGCAAGGAAAGTTTTCTTAACAAATCTGTAGAAAAACTTATTGGTTCCTCCCATATTTGCATTCTGCTCCTGAAGATATACTTTTTTCCCCATTAAAATACCAGCTAAGACCACTGGTACAGATATGTAATTTCCAAATCCTATTATTGCATCTGGTTTTTCTTTTCTCACTATTTTAAAACCTTGAAACAGTCCCTTTATATAACCAAACATATTTCTCAGGTTTCTCGGTGGAGCTATATTCAGTCCAATAAATCTGAATCCCGCCTTTGGTACAATATCTTTTTCCATTCTGATACTTGTTCCTACAAAGACTACTTCCACTCCTCTATCCTTCAATCCCTGTGCTACTGAAAGTGCAGGATATATATGTCCTCCTGTTCCTCCAGTTGTCAAGATTACCTTCTTCAAAAATCTCACCTACCAAAAATATCTCTTACTAACTCCTTGAATACTCTTCCTCTCTCTTCAAAGTTTTTAAACTGGTCATAACTTGAAGTTGCTGGAGAGAATAATATAACTTTCTTATCATTTTTATCAAATCTCTCTTTAATATCCAAAAGAGTTGTTTTAACATCGTGTAACATATGGATTTTATCCTTAGGAAACTCTGTTTTCTCAAGTCTTCCATCCAATTCTTCTGCTATATCTCCTATAAAGTATACCTCACTTACATGGCTGTTTATAAGGTCAATAAGTGGTGTCCACTCAAGTCCCTTGTCAAATCCACCACATATAAGTACACATCCATCATACGCCTCTATTGCAAATTTAGAAGAATCTATATTAGTTGCTTTAGAGTCGTTTATAAATCTTATATTTCCATAATCAAGTACTATTTCCATTCTGTGCTCAAGTGGCTCTGTGTGATATAAAAATCCCTGTAACTGCTCATTTGTAACACCACAGATTTTTGCTGCTGCTACAATAAACAGTATATTTTCAAGGTTGTGCTGTCCCTTAAGTGATAATTTATCACACTCTAATACTGCTCCATCTTTAGAATATAAAATTCCATCCTCTACCCAGTAATCACATTTTTTATCTGGTGATTTAGTAATAGGTACAAGTGTTGCAGGTATCATATCTTTTCTTTTAATTATCTCTGGACAATCTATGTTGTAGATAAAATACTTATCTTTTCCCTGATTCTTGCAGATATTAAATTTTGTGTCATAATATTCAGCTTCATCCTTATATCTTGCAAGGTGGTCTGGTGTAAGATTGATTACCATTGATATAAATGGTTTAAACTCTACTACATTTTCAAGTTGGAAAGAACTCATTTCAAGTACTACATAATCAAGTTCAATCTCATCTGCAAGGATATCAGCTAAAGAAAAACCTATATTCCCGGCAAATTTAGCTCTGTACCCACAATACTGCAACAGTTCAGTTATCTTTGTAGTAGTTGTTGTTTTTCCATTAGTTCCAGTAACCGCTATAATTTTAGCGTTACTTTTATATTTTAACATATATTGATAACATAATTCAATTTCATCTATAACTTTTATTCCTTTTCTTTTGGCCTCTAATACCAGTTCATTGTAAGGAACCCCTGGACTTTTGATAAATATCTCTGTTCCATCTAAGTTATTTAACGCCTCTTTTGAGGTCATGGCTTTTTTATCATCTACCATTATTACCTCATAACCAGTTTTCTCTAAAAGTCTTTTTGCCCCAAGACCGCTTACTCCAGCTCCAAATACCATAGCTTTTTTCATCTTGCTTACCTCAATTCTTTTTAAAAAATATTTTTTCTCTAAGATATACTTATAACCACGGGGGTACCGTGGTTATAAATTTAAAATATTCCTCTCATTCTGATGATTCCTAAAGCAACTATCCCAAAAAGAAGAGTTGTAATCCAAAATCTCATAGTTACTTTAGTTTCAGGCAATCCACACAACTCAAAGTGGTGGTGGATAGGTGCCATTTTAAATACTCTTTTTCCTCTTAGTTTGAAAGAACCAACCTGAATTATTACAGACATAGCTTCAATAACAAAAATTCCTCCAACTACTGGAAGGATAAGTTCCTGTTTTAAAAGTATTGCTATTACTCCAAGTACTCCTCCAAGGCTAAGTGACCCTGTATCTCCCATAAATATCTGTGCTGGATAGAAGTTGTACCACAAAAATCCAAGTCCAGAACCACAGATTGCTGAAAGAAATACTGTTATCTCTCCAGCTCCATCTATATAGAAAAGATTAAGGTGTTTACAAAGTTCCATATGCCCAGTGAAATATGATACTACACCTAAGATAGCTGAACATATTACCATTGGCATAATTGCAAGTCCATCAAGTCCATCTGTTATATTAACAGCATTTGAAGCTCCCATAACTATTATTATGATAAAGATAAGCATTCCAATGCTTCCAATATAAAGCATGCTTTGACTTTGAATAGGATTGATTACTGAAAGGTCGATGGTTCGATTTCCTGTAAGTCCAAAATAATTTATATATAACCATACAAGAACTCCAATTGCTCCCTGTCCTAAAAGTTTTTTCTTTCCAGAAAGCCCCTTTTTATTTACAGTAAACTTCTTATAGTCATCTACAAATCCAATTCCTGCAAAACCCATAAGTGATAAAAGCAGAAGAAGGACAATTTTATTTCCAATATCAGCTACCAATATAGTAGTTATAAATACTGCAATAACTATCAAAACTCCACCCATTGTAGGGGTCCCTTTTTTTGACATATGTGTTGCAGGTCCCTCTGTTCTTATTTTTTCTCCAAATTTTTTAACTTTCAGATAATTAATAAATGGTTTTCCTGCTATTAAAACTATTAAAAAAGCTACTACAAAAGCTATAAACGTTCGTAAATATATTGATTTCAAAAAATCAAATTGTTGAAAATACTGACCTATCAAATATAACATCTTTCCAATTCTCCCTACTTTTCTATTATTTCTTCTATTTTCATACCTCTAGAACCCTTTAAAAGCACAGCTTTTTTCTGAGGTATCTCTTTTATCATTTTTCTTATCTCATCTTTACTCTCACACCAGACAGCTTTTTCACTGTTTTTAATATTGGCAAGAGCCTTTTTCATTCTCTCTCCATAGAGATAGATTTTATCTATTTTAGCAGATAAAGCCTTGTTAATCACATCTTCATGGTACTTTATCTCATTTTCACCAAGCTCAAGCATATCTCCTAATACAGCAACTTTGTCTCTGTCATTATAGAGTCCTGAAAATGTCTCAATTGAGTAGCTCATAGATATAGGACTTGCATTATAGGCATCATTTATATACACAGTATCTCCTATCTCTACCTTTTCAAATCTCATAGCACTGATTTGCATACGCTCCAGGCCTTGTGAAATCTCCTTATAACTCATTTTAAAGAGTTTGCCGATAACAACTGCCATAGAAGCATTAAAAACGTTATGCCTACCATTTAAGGCGATATTGTATCTATCTCCTTCAAGGTCAAAATGAACTCCTTTTTCATCATCTTCTATATTCTTTATTTGAAAATCATTGTTATCTCCGCAACCTACCTTAAGACCAGGTATGTTTTTTAAATAATAATCATCTCCAAATAACACTGTATCTTCTGGTTTTACATATTTAAGCATCTCAGTTTTAGCCTTACATACATTGGCTCTACTCTTTAAAAACTCCAGATGTGAATCCCCAATATTTGTTATTATTCCATAATCTGGAAGTGATATTGAGCAAAGTGTATCTATCTCTCCAAATCCACTCATACCCATCTCAAGAATAAGAATCTCATCATTTTTATCACATTGAAGTATTGTATATGGTACTCCAATATGGTTATTGTAGTTCCCCAGAGTTTTTCTACATCTGTATCTCTCTTTTAATACTGAGTAAACCAAATCCTTTGTAGTTGTTTTCCCATTACTTCCTGTAATTCCAATTATCTTTATCTTAAGTGCCTTTCTATAATCCCTTGCTATATCCTGCATAGCTTTTATTGTATCTTCCACCTTAATTACACGCAGGTCATCTCCCGCATAATTATCTGCTATTACAAGAGAAGCTCCATCTTTTAGTGCACTCTCTATATATGAATTTCCATTATTTATAGCAAAGAAAAGTGAATCTTTCTCTATTTTTCTGCTATCCATAACTACATTTTTTATCTTCTCTATTTTTCTTTTCACTAAATCAAATTTAGTGTTTAAAATTTCAAATAAAATGTCCATTTCTATACCTTTCTTTCCTTGTGACGTCAATATTTTATTGTACCATTTATTAGGTGAATATACAACGGACTTTTATACTATTTTTTTATCTGAAAGAGCAAGAGCAAAATCATAGATTGAATTAAATACATCTACACCCATCTCTTTCACTTCATCTATATGTTCCATCCCATGACCAGTAGTTACAAGTACAGGTTTTACTCCTGCATTTATCCCTGCTTTTATATCACTTATATTGTCTCCAATCATATATGAGTTGGCTCTGTCTATATCAAAATCTTTTACTGCTTCATCCAGCATACCAGTTTCAGGTTTTCTGCAACTGCACTTTACTTTGTATTTTCCTACTCCCTTTTCAGGATGGTGTGGACAGTAATAAAATTTCTCTATATTTATTCCATCTTTTCTTAAAATCTCATTTATCTGTTTATTTAAAAGGACTACATCCTCTTCACTGTAATATCCTCTGGCTATTCCTGACTGATTTGTCACTACTACAAATATATATCCTAAATCTCTTAAAATCTTTAGTCCTTCAATGACACCTTTTTCTAATACAAAGTCTTCTATCTTATGAAGATAGTCCTTCTCTACATTTATAGTTCCATCTCTATCTAAAAATATTGCCTTTTTCATCAAATCTCCTCATTTCCAAATTAATTCTCTACCACTTATATGTATTTTCACATATTATTATAATACCTTTTAATTTAGGCAGTTTCAACTGCTTTTTAAATTTTTG
>NZ_JADRHM010000040.1 GCF_018205345.1 Fusobacterium sp. DD2 | reverse complement strand
ATAAAAATCACATGATAAATATTAAAAAAGCTTATAAAATATCCGATAAATATATTGATTTAAAATATAATGTTTTGTTATTGACAAAGATATTAAAATGATATATAATACTCATTGAAATTAGATATATTTAGGTGCAAAAAATAGCTTAATAAGGAAGTTGGGTGTAATTCCCACACAGCGAAAGCTGCTGTAAGGTGGACAAAATCACAATATATCACTGGGAGACTGGGAAGATGTGAAAGTAGGATGAAACCAAGTCAGAAGACTTACCAAATGGATAATAGATAAAATTATCATATTTAAGCAGTGGAACCTTTTATACTGCTTTTTTTGTTGCGTAAATATATAAATAACGTAATCAGGAGGAAAAAAATTGTCAAAAAAATGGATAATTTTAGGATTAGTACTAGCAGCAAATGCTTATGGTAGTAATTTTGGAAATGAGTATGCAGCCAAATTAAATGAATCTGTAATTACAACTGAAAGATATGAGGAAACACCTGTTATAGAAACTGCAAAAAATGTAACGGTAATTACTGGAGAGGACATTGAAGAGAGAGGATTTAAAAATATAGATGAAGCACTTACAATGATCCCTGGTCTTAATCAGATTGAGAGTGAGATTTCAATCAGAGGACAGTTACCAAAAATGGGTAATAGGACAGTTGTAGTACTTGTAGATGGAGTACCTCAAAATAGTATGGATAACAGAGTTGCAGACCTTGATTTTATCCCTATAGAACAAGTTGAAAAGATAGAAGTTCTACCTTCAGGTGGAGCAATAATGTATGGTGGAAACGCTACTGCAGGGGTAATAAATATTGTAACTAAGGAAAATGCAGATAAAAAATACTGGGGAAGAGTTGGAACTGAATTTGGAAGTTATAAATATAGAAAATTTAATGGTAACGTTGGGACAAAAGTAACTGACAGATTAAGTGCAACTTTAGATTACTCTACAAGTGATAAAAAAGGATATAGAGATGGAGAAAAAACTGATCTTGATTTTATCCAAGTTGGAACTGAGTATAAATTAGATGATGGAAAAGTTGGATTTAAATATAGCCGTAATAAAAGAGAAGGTAGTGGAAGAGGAAACGCTCTTACAAGAGAGCAGTACGAAAATACACCAAAATATAATAAATATGCAGGTAGAGAAGCTACAGATATTCAAGATAAATACATAATAAACTTTGATAAAAAGCTTACAGATAATTTAGAGGCATCTGGAGTAGCTGAATATAGACAAAGAGATTATAAATATGATTATCCAGCTGATAAAAAAGCACCAGCATATAGAAATAGAGATAAACATACAGACTCTTTTTATACAAATGCTCAGATCAAATATACATATGCTCCTAAGAGTAATGTTATAGTAGGTGCTGACTACTCAAGAGCAGATGTTGATGAAGATAGTTTCAAAGTGACATATAAATCAAAACATACAGATACAAAATTTGAAGCAATAGGAGGATATGTACTTAATAAAGTTGCATATGAAAAATTCTTATTTACTCAAGGTATCAGAGTTGAAAAAAATAAATTTGATGAAAAAGTACGTGAATTTAAATCTAATGGAGATGAAAAATCAAATAGACATCAAAAATTTACTCCAACTAACACAGATTATGAACTTGCAGCAAATTATTTGATAGATAATGAAAAATCTGTATATGTTAGTTTTAACAGTGTAAAGAGAAGTCCTACTCTTACAGAATATTCAAGTTGGGATACTAAGGATTCACCAAGCAGAAAGGCTCAAACTTTAAATACTATTGAGGTTGGAACAAAAGCTTTATTTGATAATATATATGTGTCAGCAGCTACATTCTACATCCATGGTGATAAAGAAATTACTTATGATCCTTCTAAACCACATAAAGATGGAAGTTTTTATAATCTTGATGGAAAAACTCAAAGAATAGGATTAGAACTTGCAACTGAAGAGTATTTTGGAGATTTAACTTTAAGACAGGATTTTACATATATGCATAATAGACTTACAAGTGGAAGATACAAAGGAAACGAGATTCCTGGTATTCCTGCTATAACAGCTGGAGTTGGAGCAACTTACGAAATGATTCCAAATCTTTTTGTAAATGCAGATTTAAAATACAGAGGAAGAGCATATTATGCTAATGATTTTGCAAATGATACTTATAAAGTATCTAGTAATACTTTGACTGATCTATCAGTTAGATATAATATGGATAACGGACTATCGGTATATGGTGGAATAGAAAATTTATTTGATAAAAAATATTCTAGATATTCATATTTAAGTGGAAGATCACCTAGATATTCTCCAGCACCAGAAAGAACATACTACATCGGTCTTGATTATAAATTTTAAATAGTAGAAAATGCCAGAAGTGAAAACTTTTGGCTTTTTTTATATCAACAAAGGTTGAAATTTGCCAGTTTAATGATATAATCAAATTATAAAAAATTATTAAGGAGTGAATATGAATAGACAAGTTACAAATAAAATAGTTATGGTAAGACCTGCACAGTTTTATTTTAATGCCCAAACAGCAGTAAATAATCAATATCAACATGAGGATAATGAAAGCATAGAAAATATACAAAAAAGAGCTCTTAATGAGTTTGATTCATTTGTAAAACAGTTGAGAGATAAAGGAGTTACTGTTGAGATAATTGATGATACTGTAGAGCCATCAACACCAGACAGTATATTTCCAAATAACTGGTTCAGTACTCACAATGATAAGAAAATAGTGTTATATCCAATGTATGCTCAAAATAGAAGAATGGAATTGGAAAAATTTAAAGATAGACTTCTTGAAATATCTAAAACAAAAGAGAGTGTTGTAATAGATTATAGTCCAAAGGCAAAAGAAAATATCTTTTTAGAAGGTACTGGTAGTATAGTTTTAGATAGAATAAATAAAAAGGCTTTCTGTTCACTTTCTCCACGTTCAGATAAAAATCTATTTTTACAATTTTGCAAAGATACAGGATTTAAGCCAGTAACTTTTACAGCTTATCAGGATGGAAATCAGATATATCACACTAATGTAATGATGGGAATAGGAGAAAATAAAGCTGTAATCTGTCTTGACTGTATTGTAGATAAAGCTGAAAGAGAAAATGTAGTTGCAGAACTTAAAGATAGTAATAAGGAGATAATTGAGATATCGCTTGAACAGGTTAAGAATTTTCTTGGAAATGTGCTAGAAGTATTAGGAAAAGATGGAAAAAGATATATTGTTATCTCTAAAACTGCTTATAATTCAATGACTAAAGAGCAGATTGAAAAAGTTGAAAAAGATACTGAGATAATATGTGCAGATGTGAGCACAATAGAATATTATGGTGGCGGATCTGTTAGATGTATGTTAGGAGAGATATTCTAAAAGTTAATAATATCTATATTGTAAATAGCTTTCTATGAACAAAATAGAGAGCTATTTTCTTATATAGGAATGGAGGAAAGATGAGATATTTTGGAACTATGAAAGATATAGATGGAGTATTATCTATAGGTGGAATTAAGGTAACAGATTTAGCTGAAAAATATCAGACACCACTTTATGTTATGGATCTTGAACTTATTGAAGAAAATATAAATAAGTATAAAAAGTATTTTAAAAGTGAACTGTTTAATGGAAAAATAGTATACGCTTCTAAAGCTTTTTTGTGTAAAGAGATGTGCAAAATAGTTGATAAGTATGGTATAGATATTGATGCCGTTTCAGGTGGCGAACTATACCTGATACATAATAGTGGGATAGATATGAAAAAAGTCCATATGCATGGTAATAACAAGAGCATAGAAGAGTTAAATATGTGCCTTGATTATAATATAGGAAGTATTATTGTAGATGGAAAAGGTGAAATTGAAAAACTATCAAAACTATGTAAGGAAAGAGATAAGAAAATAGATGCATTATTGAGAATAAATGTTGGGATAGATGCACACACACATGAATATATAAAAACTTCTAAGCATAATTCTAAGTTTGGAGAATCTATATTTGATAAAAATTTTGTAACTATAGTAAAAAGACTTGCTAATGACTCGAATATTATATTTAGAGGATTTCACTGTCATATAGGATCACAGATATTTGATACAGAAGCGTTTTTTGAAGAGATTAAAACTCTTGTTGAACAGTGTAAAAAATTCAAAGAAGAGTATAGAATAGAGATAAAGGACTTGGATTTAGGGGGAGGTTTTGGAGTGTATTACAGCCAAGGTGATAGACCTTTAGAGATAGAGAATTTTATGACTTCCCTGATAAAATATACAGAAAAGATTTTACATGAGGAAAATGTAGAAATAGAAAATTTATATATTGAGCCTGGAAGAAGTATTGTTGCAAATGCTGGAACAACTATCTATACCATAGGTGGTAAAAAAGAGACTTATGGTGGAATAAAATATATTTTTATAGATGGTGGAATGACAGATAACATAAGACCTGCACTGTATCAGGCTAAATATGAAGCTGAAATTGGAAATAAGCTCAATAAAAAAGAAAAAGAGGTAGTTACCATTGCAGGTAAATGCTGTGAATCTGGAGATGTTTTGATTAAAAATATTGAAATTTCAAAAGGAGAGGTAGGAGATCTCCTTGTTATATCAACAACTGGTGCTTATGGTTATGCAATGGCAAATACCTATAACAAGGTTCCAAGACCACCAGTTGTATTTGTAAAAAATGGTAAGGATAAGCTTGTTATTAGAAGAGAAACATATGAAGATTTATTAAAATATGATTTATAATTCATTAGAAATTCGTAAAGTATGAACATAAAAAAATATTAAATACCGGATAATAAGTATTTAGAGAAAAATATATGAATAGAAAATTAAAAACTTTGCATTCTAGCAATTATAGAAAGTTATTGATAGAATTTAAGTAGCGACAAATAAAGTGAGGGGATATAATGAAATTTACAAAATTACAAGGTGCAGGAAATGATTTTATATTAATCAATGGATTTGTTGAAAAAAGTGATAAGTGGAATGAAACTGCAAAAAAGGTATGTGATAGACATTTTGGTATTGGTGCAGATGGGATGATATTCTGTAGTGAAAGTAAAATAGCTGATGTAAAAATGAATTTTTACAATTCAGATGGAACCAGAGCTGAAATGTGTGGTAATGGAATCAGATGTTTTACAAAATTTGTTTATGATGAAAAAATTGTTGATAAAAAAAAGATAGCTGTTGAAACAGACGCAGGTATTAAAGTGGTAAAACTTCAATGTAATGATAAAGATGAAGTGGTAAATCTTGAAGTTGAACTTAATAAAATGAATTTTAAAGCAAGTGATGTTCCTTGTTTAGCTAGTAAAGAGGAAGCGTTAGAGGAGAAAATAACAGTTGATGGGAAAGAGATTGTATTTTCAAGTGTATTAGTTGGTGTCCCACATACTGTAGTATTTTTAGATAATTTTACAGATGTAGATATAGAAGATTTAGGTAGAAAAATAGAAAATAATCCTGTATTTCCAAGAAAAACCAATGTGAACTTTGTTAAAGTAATTGATGATAATACTTTACAGATAAAAACTTGGGAAAGAGGAGCTGGAAGAACACTTGGATGTGGTACAGGAAGCAGTTCATCTGCTGGTGTAGCTCATAGACTTGGAAAAATGAAAGGTAATAAGATAAAAACAATCTCTGATGGAGGGGTTTTATTTGTAGAGGTTAAAGATGATTATTTTTTGATATTATCTGGAAAAGCTGAAACAATATGCAGAGGAGAATTTTTAAAATAACTTATAATATTGGGAGAAAAAATGGAAAAAGAGATTTTAGATTTAGTTGACAATTATACAAATTTTTATCAAAAGGTAAGACGTCAGTTGCATAGATGCCCAGAACTTGGATTTGAACTTACAAAAACTGTTGAGATAGTGACACAATATCTTGATGAGATGAAAGTTAATTATAAAAAAAATATTGGTAAAATAGGTGTTGTAGCAGAGATAGAAGGGAAAAATAAAGAGATTACAGTAGCCTTAAGAGCTGATATGGATGCACTTCCTATTTTAGAAAATAGTGATAAGGAGTATAAATCTCAAAATATTGGTAAAATGCATGCATGTGGTCATGATGCACATACAGCTATTCTTTTAGGTGTAGCTAAAGTACTATCACAGGTTAAGGATAAACTTCCATGTAATGTAAGATTTATATTTCAACCAGCTGAGGAAACAAGTGGTGGAGCAAAACCAATGATAGATGATGGAGCCTTAGATGGTGTAAATTGTATATTTGGGCTTCATGTTGATGAAGAACTGGATTGTGGGAAAATTGGAATAAAATATGGAGCAGTTAATGCTTCTTCAACAGATGTAAAAATAGAGGTTGAAGGAAAAAGTTGTCATGGTGCCTACCCAAGTGATGGTGTAGATGCTATAGTTGTTATGGCAAATATAATTACATCACTTCAAAGTATAATAAGTAGAAATACAGATGCAAGAGATGCATTAGTTATAAATCTTGGTAAAATAAATGGTGGAACTAAAGAAAACATTGTTCCGCAAAATGTAGTATGTACAGGAACAATGAGAACTTTGTCTCCATCAGTGAAAGAGATGGGTAAAAAGAGAATATCTGAGATGGTTGAGTATATTGCAAAAGCTTATGGTGGAAATGGAAAAGCATCTTTTAATGACGGGTATGTTGCTCTCATTAACCATGATGAATATGTGGATTTGGTAAAAGAAAGTGCTGAAAATCTTTTAGGAGATAATAACATTCAAGTAAAAAAAGTTGCCAATATGGGTGTGGAAGATTTTGCATATTATGTTGAAAAAGTTCCAGGAGCATTTTTTACTTTAGGTGTAAGAAATGAGGAGAAAGGAATTATTCATCCAGCACATAATGACAGATTTGATTTAGATGAAGATGCACTTCCTATTGGGGTAAAAATGCAGATATTAAATATATATAATGCTTTTGAATATCTGATGCGTACAAGTGATAAAAAATGTTAAGTGAAAAGAGTATAAATAATATCTTAACTGGCTACAAAGGAACATTTGGAATATACATAAGTGACTGGAATGGAAATAAAATTTTAAAAAATGAAAATAGAAAGTTCATGTCAGCTAGCCTAATAAAACTGTATATCCTACTTGCCTTAGATGAAGATTTTTTATCCAATGAAATTATAATTGATGAGAGTAAAAAAGTAGATGGTGGAGTGCTGTTTAAACTTAAAAGCAAAATAAAATTATCTATAGAAGATTTAGCAATGCTTATGATTGCATATAGTGATAACAGTGCTACAAATATTTTAATTGATTATCTTGGAATGGATAGGATAAATACAGTTATTAAGGATTATGGATTTGAAGGGACAGCACTTAATCGTAAGATGATGGATTTTGAAGCTAAAAAAGAGGGACTTGATAACTATACCACTCCTGGTGATGTTTATAAAGTTCTTTTATTACTTCTTAAAAATAAGAGATATAGCAATTTCCTCAAGTCACAGGAGATAAATACAAAACTTTCTCTATATCTTAGTGAAAATGAAGAGTTTGGATTTTATCATAAGACAGGAGAACTTTTAAATACAGAGCATGATGCAGGAAGAATTATCTATGGTGACAGATTTATTGATGCTGTTGTATTTGTAGAAAATGCACAGAGTAATATGGAAGCTATAGAGATACATAATAAAATTGGAAAAATATTGATTGAAGAATTAAAAAAATAAAAATATTGAAGGAGATGTTTTATGGGAACACAGAAAAAAAGTTTATGGGACTCTTATAAGTTTTCGATTATACTTATAGGAGCAATTATAATTGGAAGTATGATAGGATTAAAATTTGGAGAGAGAGCAAAGGTATTAAAACCTTTTGGGGATCTTTTTATAAATGGTATGTTTACTATAGTAGTGCCGCTTGTTTTAGTTACTATAAGTAGTTCTATAGCAAGTATGACAGATATGAAAAGACTTGGAAATGTATTAAAAAGTCTGCTTTTAGTCTTTGTTTCTACAGGACTTGTTGCAGGGCTTATAATACTGGTAGTAGTAAATATGTTTCCACCTGCTCAGGGTGTATCGTTGCACCTAACAGCAACAGAGGCATTAAAGCCATTTCAGACAGGGGAACAGATAGTTAAAGCTATTACAGTATCAGATTTTCCAGAGCTTATTTCAAGAAAAAATATGTTACCGTTGATTATTTTCTCAATAGCTTTTGGAATATGTGTAAATCTAGTTGGAGAAAAGGGAAAAATAGTTAGAGATGGACTTAGTTCGTTAGCTGAAATATTTCTTAAAATGATAAGTCTTTTAATGTATTATGCACCTATTGGACTTGGAGCTTATTTCGCAGCACTTGTTGGAGAGTATGGAGGACAGCTTATTGGATCTTATACAAGAGCAATGATAATCTATTATCCATTATGTTTTGCATATTTTATTATTATCTTTCCAATATATGGATATATATCAGCAGGTAAAGAGGGAGTTAAAGGGATGAAATATCTGATTTCACCAGCACTTACTTCTCTTGCTACTCAAAGTAGTATAGCAACTTTACCAGTAAATCTAGAGGCTGCAGAAAATATAGGTGTACCTAAAGATATAAGAGAGATAGTACTTCCAATTGGAGCAACAGCACATATGGATGGAACAGTATTCAGTTCAATTTTAAAGATTTCATTTTTATTTGGAGTTTTTGGAGTTCCATTTACAGGAATAGAAACATATATAAGTGCAATCTGCCTTTCAGTAATAGGTGGAGTGGTAATGTCAGGTGTACCTGGTGGAGGACTTATAGGAGAGATGCTTATAGTAACAATGTACGGATTCCCTCCAGAAGCTTTTCCTATAATTGCAACTATTGGATATTTAGTAGATCCACCTGCTACAATGATAAATGCTACTGGTGATACTGTTGCAGCAATGTTAGTATCAAGACTTGTAGAAGGTAAGAACTGGATTAAGAAAAAAGCATAAGAGTAATAAAAAATAACCTCCAACAATTAAGTTGGAGGTTATCTTTATATATTTATAAATTTTGTTTTATAGTTTTTTTAATAGTATAAAGTTATTTTATATAAAAGTTAAACCCTAGTATTTTTCTTTTATAAATTATTAGTCTTTTTCAGTTGAGTAGTGAACTTTTTTAGCAGCCATATCTACAGCTTTGTGGTGAGTTATAAAGTCGATGTGTTTTAAGTAGATATCTTGGATATCTTCGTTTTGTCCTAATCCAGCGATTATAACTTTAGATACTGTAAATCCAGCTTTTTGAAGATCTTCATTCCATTCTCCAGCGATATCGTTGTTAGCATGGTCTCCTGCAACAAACATGAATGGCATTAAGATAACATCTTTTATACCTTTTTTCTTAAGTTCTCTAACTACGTCGTCAAATTCTGGGTATCCTTCTACTGTTCCTACTACATAGTTTCCTAATCCTTCAGCGTTGAATACATAATCCATTGCAGCGTAAGCTGATCCACCTGAATGTTCAGTTCCGTGTCCTACTAAAACAACACCTTGGTGAGGTTTCAATGGTCCAATTTTTTTAGCAATTGCTTTTGCAACTTCTTTGTAATCTTCTGGTGAAGTTAATAATGGGTTTCCAACTCTGATGTCTTTGAAGTTTTTAGAGTATTTTTCAACTTCTTTGTTTAAGTTTTCGTTTTCTGTACCATTCATGATGTTAGTTCCTTGAACTAATACATGAGTGTATCCTTGAGCTTTTAATTGATCTAAAACTTCTTGAGGGTTTGGTTTTTCAATTCCTCTAGCTTTTAATCTTCTCATGATGATTCTTGAAGTATAAGCTTCTTTAACATCTGCATTTTTGAATTTTTTTGCTACTTTTTCATTGATTCTGTCTATTGTAAGTGCTCTAGTATCATCAAAAGTAGTACCAAAGTGTACCATCATTATAGCAGCTTTGTCGTTTTTGTCCATTCCTTTGAAGAAATCGCTGTGATCATAAGCTCCATCTGAATGTGCCATAGCAATCACTCCGTTTAATAATAATGCTGAACCTAAAAATAGTTTCGTAAGTGTTCTCATTTGAATCCTCCTGATAAATATTAATTATGGGCGTTACCCAGATATTATTTTGGAAGACAATTCTAAATCTCAGTAAAGAGTAAATATAGTTGTCCTCGCAACATATTACAAAGTTATTGTTTTAAGGCTGGTCTCCTGACTTAGCTTCATCCTACTAGGTGCCTTCCCAACATGCAGTCAGTGGCTATTCCGTTCATCAGCAACACAGTGGCGGGACCGTGGAGGAATATACCTCTCTTCCCAATTAATCTTTTTTAAGAACCTTAAAAATGCAATATTTTGTTTTAATATAACTATATACTGTTTGATTTAAAAAGTCAAGTACTAAAAGCGATAAAAATGCACTTTATATAAAAGTGATATAAATCACATATGACATATTTATTAAATATATGGTTACCATATATAATATTTCATTTGGAATACTTTATTTTTCAACACCACGGAAATAATTTATAAGTTTTTGTGAATCTAATATAATAAATCTTTTCTTATTGGTTTTTATAAGATTTTTATTTGTTAGTACTTTTATCTGTCTTGAGACTGTTTCTCTTTTATTTCCAAGGAATTCTGCTAAATATTTTACTGGTAAATCGAAATCAATTTCGACTCCTTCTTCTGTTTTCTTACCGAAGTCTTTAGCCAGTTTCCATAGTTTAAAAGCAAGTAGCATATCTACTGTTTTAGAAGACATATTTTTTAATTGGTGAATTGTTCTTTTTTGTTTGATAATTAAAGAGTTGATTACAGCTTCACATAGTGCAATATCATTATGCATTATCTTTCTGAAATCCTCTTTATTGATAATAAGAATCTTACCATCAGTTAAAAGCTCACAACTAATAAGAGAAGGTTTGTTATCCAGTGCCATTTCATTTAGTATCTCTCCATTACCAAATATATAAACAACTTTTTTACCATCGTCCATCTTATTTGGTTTATATATAGAAACAACTCCTTCAACTATAAAATATAGTTCTTTAAGTACCTCTTTTTCAGAAAAAACCATATCATCTTTCTTATATTCTTTAATTTTAGAACACGCTAAAATTTTATCTATAGTTTCTTTGCTTAATGTTCTAAAAATTTTAATTTTATCACTTATATTATTATTCAAATTTATACCTCCTATATAAATATATTATAGTATATCCAATAGTTTAAACTTTTACAAGTGTAAAATGTTTCTTATTCTATATATTTATTGTAAAAGATTGGGTAAAGTGGTATGATTAAGGGAGCGGGAGCGTAAGAGCTGAGAGGAACTTTAGTTCGACCGTTGAACATAGTCGGGTAATGCCGAGAATGGATGGAGGAAAAGATGAAGAAGATTTTATTAGGATGTTTATTTTTAGGAACTGGGCTTATGCTTAATGCTGAAGAGGTTGTAGTGTATGGTCCAAGTTCAATGAAATGGATTGGGAAAAAATATGGACCAATATTTGAAAAGAAAACTGGAGATACTATTAAATTTGTATCTATTGATGGATTAGTTGGAAGATTAAAACTTGAAAAGAAAAATCCAAAAGCTGACGTAGTAGTTGGATTGACAGAGCTTACAACAGAGATATCAAGAAGAGAAAATCTAATACTTCCATATGTTCCAAAAAATATTGGAAATATAGCAAAAGAAGAATTTAAAATGGATAGTAACTATGTAGTTCCTATTGACTATGGTTATTTAGCTATTAACTATAACAAACAGGAGATAAAAAATCCACCAAAAAATCTTGAGGAATTAGGAAAATTAAGTAAAAAACTTTTAGTAGAAAATCCAATGGTATCAAATACTGGAAGAGAGACTTTACAATGGAGTATAGCTCTTTATGGAAAAGATTGGATAAAATTCTGGAAGGCATTAAAGCCAGCTATTTATGCTACAGAAGCAGGATGGACAGAAGCTTTTTCTAAATTTACTGTAGGAGAAGCTCCAATGATGATAGGTTATGCAACTAGTAATCTTTTCTTTACAGGTGAAGATGCAGATAAATATGATAGTTTCTTATTAGAGGATGGAACATTTATGTATCAGGAAGGTGCTTCTCTTATTAATAAGAAAGAAGTTAAACCTGCAGCTAAAAAATTTATGGAAGAGATCTTAAGTGATGAATTCCAGGATTTAGTTGTTAAGAAAAATTATATGTTCCCAGTTACAAATGTAAAATTAACTGAGGATTTTTCAAGAGTTCCAGTTCCATCAAAAAGTGTAAAATTAACAAAAGACCAGATAGACCTTATTATAGATAATATAGATGGATATAAAAATGAACTTGTAGAATTTTTAAAAAAATAACTCTTGAAAAAAAAGTAAATATGTGCTATTATAGTCAGGATATATAAATGAAGGAGGGATAGTTATGTCAAAAATTGTTTCGAATTTTCTGTTTAGTTGTGCTATCTTTACCTTATTTTATAGAGCTTTTATAGTGTATGATAAAGTTTTTAAAATTAAATATTTTTTTATAAAAGGAATGAATACTATCGGTATCGATAGTTCATTCCTTTTTTTTTAGTTTTTTTTAGGAAAAAATAGTAAAAGGAGAACCAAATGAAAAATTTTATATCCATTAAAGAACTTGAAAAAGAAGAGATACTTGAAGTATTAGATGTTGCAGAAAAATTAGTGCAAAATCCTAATCCAGAACTGTTAAATGGGAAAATAGTTGGAAGTCTTTTTTTCGAACCATCTACAAGAACAAGATTATCATTTACATCAGCAGCATATAGAATAGGAGCTAAGGTTCTTGGATTTGAATCACCAGATGCTACATCACTGAAAAAAGGTGAGTCCCTAAGAGATACTATAAAAATAGTTGAAGCTTATTCAGATGTAATTGTCATGAGACATAAAATAGAAGGTGCTGCAAGATTTGCTGCATCTGTATCTAAACATCCAGTTATAAATGCTGGAGATGGAGCAAATGAACATCCTAGTCAGACACTTCTTGACCTTTTCACAATAAGAAAAGAATTAGGAAGACTTGATAATATAAAAATTGCCTTTGTTGGAGATCTTAAATATGGAAGAACAGTTCATTCATTAACAAAAGCATTGGAACATTTTAAACCTGAGTTTTATTTTGTAGCACCAGAATCAATACAGATTCCAGATTATATATTGAAGGAATTAGATGAAGTTGGAATTCCATATCATATAGCAGATAAATATGAGCCGATACTTAAAGAGATAGATGTTCTATATATGACTAGAATTCAAAGAGAAAGATTTGACAGCATAGAGGATTATAATAAAGTATCTGGTGTATATAAAATATCAAAGAAAGATATTGAAGGAAAATGTCAGGATCATATGATTATATTACACCCTTTACCAAGAGTAGATGAAATTGATATTGATTTAGATGATTCAAAACATGCCTTATATTTTAAACAGGCAGCTAATGGAGTCCCTGTAAGAGAAGCTATGTATGCACTAGCTCTTGCTGGAAGTTCATTGGATATAAAGAAAGATAAAGATGAGATAGAATATAACGATAAAGTTGTATGCAGTAACCCAAAATGTGTTACTCATTTTGAAAAGACAGAGAATAAAGTTATTGTAACAAAACATGGTAAATATTGTTATTACTGCGGGAAAGAAATAAAGTAAGATATTGGGAGGATAAATGTTTCTAGAAGATTGTAAAATTTTAGAGAATGTTGAAGTGGCAAAAAATATGTATCTGATGAAGTTAAAAGGAACAAAGGCAATACCTGAAACTGTTTCAGGACAATTTTTTATGCTACAGTGTAAAAATAGTGGAGTATTCTTAAGAAGACCAATCAGCATTCACTATATAAATAAGAAGGAATCAGTTTTAGAATTCTATTATGAGGTAAAAGGAAAGGGAACTAAAGACCTTTCTGCAGCTAAAACAGGAGATTATATAAATATTCAAGGACCTTTAGGAAATGGTTTTATTAAAGAGGGTACTGGGAAAAAAGTTTTAGTAATTGGTGGTGGAATGGGAATAGCACCTATGAAATATCTGCTTGAGGAACTTAATAACCTTGGTTCAAATATCACCTTTATAGCTGGTGGAAGAAACAGAGGAGCTTTAAAAATACTTGATAATATAGATTTGAAAGGGATAATTACTCATATTACTACTGATGATGGAAGCCAAGGTACACATGGAAGAGTGGACATGAAAATGAGAGAGCTTTTAGAAAAAGAGAGATATGATTTAGTATATACATGTGGTCCTGAAAAGATGATGGAAAGCGTTGCTAAGATTGCAACTGAAAATAATATAAAGTGCTTTGTATCTTTAGAAGCAAGAATGGCATGTGGTGTAAAAGCCTGTGTAGGATGCTCAATTAAGACAAAAGATGGAATGAAAAAAGTGTGTCACGATGGTCCAGTGTTTGATTCAACAATAATAGTAGAGATGAATCCAAAAGAAAAGACAGAAACATGTTGTGGAAATTAGAATGGAGGTAAAATGAGCAGTTTAGGAATAAATTTTTTAGGAGTTGATTTTAAAAATCCATTAGTAACATCATCTGGATGCTTTGGATTTGGAATGGAATATAAGGATTATTTTGATCCTAATATTTTAGGAGGAATAGGAATAAAAGGTCTTACATTGGAACCAAGAGATGGAAACTATGGGACAAGAATAGCTGAAACTCCATCTGGTATGTTAAATTGTGTTGGACTTGAAAATCCTGGAATTGAGTACTTTAAAAAAGTAACTTTACCTTTGATGAAAAAAGAGGGAATTAATACAAATATAATAGCTAATATAAATGGAAGTACAATAGAAGACTATATTAAAATAGCAAAAGAGGTAGAAAATATACCTGAGATTAAAATTATTGAGCTTAATATCTCTTGTCCAAATGTAAAAGATGGAGGGATGGCATTTGGTGCAAATCCAGAGGTTGCAGGAAGGGTAACGAAAGAGGTAAGAAATGTAACTACTAAACCTTTAGTAGTAAAATTATCTCCAAATGTTACAGATATTGCTGGAATTGCAAAAATTGTTGAAGAAAATGGAGCAGATGCAATATCTCTAATCAATACTGTGCTTGGAATGGCAATAGATATAAGAAGTAAAAAACCACTTTTAGGAAATACATTTGGAGGTCTTTCAGGTCCAGCTGTAAAACCTATTGCACTGAGAATGGTATATCAGGTATATAAAGCTGTTAAAATTCCTATTATTGGAATGGGAGGTATAGCTTCTCCAGAAGATGCACTTGAATTTATAATGGCTGGAGCAACTCTTGTATCTGTTGGATCTGTAATTTTTCCTAATCCACTGTTACCAGTAGAGATAATAGAGGGAATGGAAAAATATTGTAAAGACAATGGAATAGCTAATATAAGTGAATTAATTGGAATTGTACATAGATAAGGAGGGAATATGTATAACGCAAAAGATAGAATGATAGTTGCACTGGATTATTCAGAGACTTCTGAAGCAATAGCATTGGTTGAAAAATTAGGTGATGGAGCAACTTTTTATAAGGTAGGTCTTGAGCTTTTTCTAAACTCAAAAGGGAAGATAATAGAGTATCTAGCTGGAAAAAATAAGAAGATTTTTCTTGATTTAAAATTCCATGATATTCCAAATACAACAGCAATGGCGTCTATTTTTGCTGCAAAACAAAATGTATTTATGTTTAATGTCCATGCCAGTGGTGGAAAAAAGATGATGACAAAGGTAGCACAGGAGACTAAAAGAGTAAATGAAAATAATCTTGTAATAGGTGTTACTGTTCTTACAAGTTTGTCTGAAGAGGATGTTGCAGAGACATTTAATTCTAAATTCTCTTTAAAAGAACTTGCAATGAACCTTGCATCACTTGCAAAACAATCTGGCCTTGATGGAGTTGTATGTTCTCCTTGGGAAGCAAAAGATATAAAAGAAGTATGTGGAAAAGAGTTTAAAACTGTATGTCCTGGAGTAAGACCTAAATGGGCTGCAACAAATGACCAGCAAAGAATAATGACACCAAAAGATGCTATAAAAAATGGATGTGATTTTTTAGTAGTAGGTCGTCCAATTACTAAAAATGAAAATCCTGTAAATGCAGCTAAAATGATAGAAATGGAAATAGAAGAGGGAATGAAAGAGGCAGGGCTATGTTAGTAAAAAACTGTAAAATTTATAGAGATGGAAAAGATGAAATTGTTGATATTTTAATTGAAAATGAAAAGATATCTAAAATTGCACCAGGTATAAATAGTTCAGATGATGAGACAATAGATGCAATGGGAAATCTTGTTCTTCCTGGAATAGTTGATCTGCATACACATATGAGAGATCCTGGATTATCACATAAGGAAGATTTTACTACTGGTAGTAAAGGGTGTGCTAAAGGTGGAGTTACTACCTTTATAGATATGCCTAATACATCTCCAGCAGTGATAACTAAAAAGTTATTAGATGAAAAGAAAGCATTATTAAAAGGTAAATCATATGTTGATTATGGTTTTAACTTTGGTGGAAGTAAAAATGATAACAGTGATGAGATAAAAAAAATAACAAAAGATGTTGCAGCAACTAAGATATTTTTAAATGTATCTACAGGAGATATGCTTGTAACTGATAACACAGCAATAGAAAATATTTTTAAAGCATCTAAAATAGTTGCAGTTCATGCAGAGAATGAGATGGTAGCTAAGGCTATAACACTTTCTAAAAAACTTGATAAGCCTCTATATCTATGCCACCTTTCTACTAAAGAGGAAGTTGAAATGTTAAGAGAGGCAAAGAAAGAGGGACTTAAGGTATATGGAGAGGTAACTCCACATCATCTGTTTTTAAACACAGATACAATTAATAATGTTGAAAATGGAGATATGCTTTTAAGAACTAAACCAGAATTAAAAAGTAAAGAGGATAATATTGCTCTTTGGAATGCTTTAGCAGATGGTACAATTGATACTATAGGAACAGACCATGCACCACATCTTATAAGCGAAAAATTAGCAAAGCTAACATTCGGAATGCCAAGTGTAGAATTTTCATTAGAACTTATGTTAAATGGTGTTAAAGATGGAAAAATAACTATGGAACGCCTTATAGATGCAATGTGTACAAGACCTGCTGAAATAATGAAAATAAAGAATAAAGGTAAGATTGAAGTAGGATATGATGGAGATCTTGTAATAGTTGATGAAAAAGATAATAGTAAAATAAAGAAGGAAGATGTAGTATCAAAGGCTGAATGGACACCTTATGAAGGATTTGTAAGAGGGGGAAAAGTTTTAACTACAATACTTAGAGGAAAAATAATATATTTAAATAATAAATTTAATGGATTATACGGGAGGGAAATAAGCTATGAATAGAGCAAAAGAAGTAGCAGAATCACTAATAAAAACAGGAGCAGTAAAATTAAATGTTAAAGAACCATTTACATTTGTATCAGGAATTAAAAGTCCAATATATTGTGATAATAGAAAAATGATAGGATACCCTGTTGAAAGAAAAGTAGTTGTTGATGAATTTGTTAAAAAATTATCTGAAAAGGACTTTGATATAGTTGCTGGAACTGCAACAGCTGGAATCCCATGGGCAGCATTTATTGCAATGGCAATGAATAAACCTATGAGTTATATAAGAGGAGAAAAGAAAAAACATGGTGCTGGAAAACAGATTGAAGGTGCAGATGTTAAAGATAAAAAAGTAGTTGTAATTGAAGATTTAATATCTACTGGTGGAAGTTCAATAAAAGCTGTAGAAGCAGCTCTAAATGAAGGAGCTAAAAGCGTTGAAGTAGTTTCTATATTCTCATATGAATTTGATAAAGCTTATAAAAACTTTGAAGAAAAAGGAATAAAATGGGAAAGCTTATCTAACTTTACAGCACTTCTTGAATTAGCTAGAGAAGAAAAATATCTAACTGAAGAGGAAGCAAATATCGCTGCTCTTTGGAATAAAGATACTGAGTCATGGGGAAGATAGTTTACCTCTTGACATTTTAAAATCTTCGTTGTATACTCGTATTACAAAGAGATGTATTAAAGGGGAGTAGTTATAAATACAGTATCAACATCACGAAATCATATAGATTTCTGGTACTGTAGCCAGTTTGGTAACAAGACTTTTAATGCAGAGTTTAGTTTGTCTAAATTTCTGCATTAAGAGTCTTTTTTTTATAAGATTTGAGGAGGATAAATGGAAAAGTATTATTCAAAAGACACAAATACTATTTTAAAAGAGCTCAATAGTTCAACTAGTGGGTTAAGCAGCAGTGAAGCAGAAGAAAGGTTGAAAAAATATGGAAAAAATCAGTTAAATGATGGAGAAAAGATAAGCACTTTAGCTGTTTTTCTTTCTCAGTTTAAGGATTTTCTAGTAATTATTTTGATTATTGCATCAATTGTATCACTTATATCTGGAAATGTGGAAAGTACAATAGTTATTCTTGTTGTAATAGTTATTAATGCAATATTAGGGACTGTACAACATGTAAAAGCTGAAGAGTCAATCAATAGCTTAAAAAGCCTATCTTCACCAAGAATTAAGGTTTTAAGAAATGGAGATAAGATTGAGATTTCATCTGATATGGTTGTTCCTGGAGACATAATGCTCTTAGAAGCAGGAGATATGATTCCAGCAGATGGAAGAGTTATGGAAAGTTTTTCATTACTTGTAAATGAGAGCTCTCTTACTGGAGAATCTGATAATGTAGAAAAGCAAAGCAATGTAATAGAAGATAAAGAGATTCCACTTGGAGATCAGAAGAATATGGTTTTCTCTGGAAGTCTTGTGAGCTATGGTCGTGGAGAGGTTCTTGTTACTTCAACTGGAATGAACACAGAGTTAGGTAAAATTGCAAAATTACTTGAGTCTACGAAGGAAAAGACAACTCCTTTACAGGTATCACTTGACAATTTTGGAAAAAAATTATCTTTAGGAATAATTGTTTTATGTATCATCATCTTTATAATCAATCTTTTCCATGGAGTTAAGATATTAGATTCATTAATGTTTGCTGTTGCATTAGCAGTTGCAGCTATACCAGAAGCACTAAGTTCTATTGTAACTATTGTACTTGCTATTGGAACACAAAAGCTTTCAAAGGAAAATGCAATAGTAAAAAAATTAAAGTCAGTTGAAGCACTTGGCTGTGTTGGAGTAATATGCTCTGATAAAACTGGTACTTTGACACAAAATAAAATGACAGTTAAGAAGATATATGTACCTGGAAAGGTTTTAAATGAAAATGGTCTTTCTGATCACAAGATGTCTGATGAGTATATCTTAAAAGAGAGTATACTATGTAATGATGCTACTAATGAAGTAGGAGACCCTACTGAGATAGCCCTTATTAACTTAGCAGCTGACTATAATATGGATTTTAAAAAGGTCAAAGAGGAATATCCACGTTTAAGTGAGATTCCATTTGATTCAGATAGAAAACTTATGAGTACAGTTCATAAATTAAATAATGACGTTATTATGTTTACTAAAGGTGCTGTAGATTCTCTAATTCCAAGAATTACTCACATATTAAAAGGAAATGAGATTACTGAGATAACTAAAGATGATTTAAATGAGATAGAAAATGCTAATACTTTATTTGCTGAAACTGGATTAAGAGTTCTAACATATGCTTATAAAGTTTTAGATAAAGAAAAAGAAATCACTTTAGATGATGAAGATGGATATATATTTGTAGGATTGATTGGAATGATTGATCCACCTAGAGTTGAGTCAAAAGAAGCAGTTAGTAAGTGTATAATGGCAGGAATTAAACCTGTTATGATTACTGGTGACCACAAGGTTACAGCTCGAACAATTGCAAGAGAGATAGGAATATATAAAGATGGAGACAATGTATTAGAAGGTGTAGATGTTGAAAAACTTAGTGATGAAGAGTTAAAAAATGTAGTTGAGAAAACATCTGTTTATGCAAGAGTTTCTCCTGAACATAAGATAAGAATAGTTACAGCTTGGCAATCACTTGGTAAGATCTGTGCTATGACTGGAGATGGGGTAAATGATGCACCAGCATTAAAAAGAGCTGATATTGGTATTGCAATGGGAATTACTGGAACAGAGGTATCTAAAGATGCTGCATCTATGATCCTTACTGATGATAACTTCTCTACTATAGTAAAAGCTGTTACTACTGGCAGAAATATATATGCAAATATAAAAAATTCAATCAGATTTTTACTTTCAGGTAATATGGCAGCTATAATTGCTGTAATTTACTCGTCATTTGCAGGGCTTCCTGTAGTATTTGCTCCAGTGCATCTTTTATTTATAAATCTTTTAACTGACAGCTTACCAGCTATAGCAATTGGAATGGAACCATCACATGGTGAGGTTTTAAAAGATAAGCCACGTGATCCTAAGGAACCTATTTTAACTAATGAATTTGCAGGTAAGATACTTTTAGAAGGTTTTATAATTTCTATATTTGTAGTAATTGCTTTCTATATAGGGTATGGTAACAATATGGATGCTGTAAAAGGAAGTACAATGGCATTCTCTGTTCTTTGTCTTGCAAGACTATTCCACGGATTTAACTGTCGTGGTAGAAGTAGCATATTTGGATTGGGACTTATGTCAAATAAATTCTCTGTAATAGCTTTCTTAATTGGATTTATTCTACTATCAGCTGTACTTATGATTACTCCTTTACATGGAATATTTGAAGTAGCACCAGTGAATACAAATGATATATTAACAATATATGGACTTGCATTTGTACCAACTATTATCATTCAAATTGCTAAATTTATAAAACATAAAAGATAAAAAATAAAATGAGCTTCTCTTAAAAAGAGAAGT
>NZ_JADRHM010000039.1 GCF_018205345.1 Fusobacterium sp. DD2 | reverse complement strand
TATTGACAATCCAGAAAATAAAGTTTATATTTTAGATAAGTAAATTAATATGGGAGGGTTTAATGTTAGCACGTGGGTATGAAAGTAGAAGATTAACTGACAAGGTTTTTAGTACTGCCAAAAGAGCTAAGGAAGCAATAGCAAAATACGGTGATGAAAATGTTGTCAATGCAACTATTGGATCACTTTATGATGAAAATGGGAAATTAGCTGTTTTAAAAACAGTGATGGATGTTTATCATTCATTGCCAGACGAGGAGATTGCTAATTATGCAAGTAGCTTTACTGGAGATGAGAATTACAAAAAAAGTGTTTTAATCTCTGTATTTGGAGATGATTACGAAGAATTTTTAGATGGGCATTACACTTCAGTTATTGCAACACCAGGAGGAACTGGTGCAGTTAGTAATACTATTAAAAATTATATGAATATGGGTGATAAAGCTCTTTTACCAGAGTGGTTATGGAGTCCTTATATCCTTATGGTTAAAGAAAAAGAGGGTTTTGTAGAGTATTACCCATTGTTTGATGATGATGGCAATATAGATATTAAAACTTTAGGAAAGAAGATTTTTAAATTAGCAGAAACTCAGGAGAATGTCGTTGTTGTAATAAATGATCCATGTCAAAATCCAACAGGATGCAGACTTACAATAGATGAATGGAAAGAGTTAAAAGAGATTGTAACGAATGCTTCAAAGAGGGCAAATATAATTCTCATTATCGATATAGCTTACACTGATTTTGATACAAGAACTCCAGAAGAAAAGAGAGCTGTATTTGAACTTTTAAAGAATTTTCCAGAAGAGGTACTAGTAGTATTTGCATTTAGTATTTCTAAGGCATTGACAAGTTATGGATTAAGAGTTGGGGCTCAGATTGCTCTTTCTAAATCAAAAGGTGTAATTGAGGAGTTTGATACTGCTAACTCATTTAGCTGTAGATCAACATGGTCAAATATACCTAGAGGTGGAATGAAACTTTTTAGTAGTATTATGCTGGATAAAGAGTTACGTAACAGACTTGAAGAAGAAAGAGGATATTTTAAGAAGTTATTAGATAAAAGAGCTGAACTATTTTTAAAAGAAGCAGATGAGTGTGGATTAGAGGTTTTGCCTTATAAGAGTGGTTTTTTCTTAACTATACCAACTTATGAGTACACATCTGCTGTAGAAAAACTTTTAGAAAAAAACAATATTTTTACAGTTGTTCTATCTAAAGGGGTAAGAATAGCACTTTGCAGTGTACCTTTATCAAAAATAAAAGGCCTTGCTGGAAGAATTAAAAATATTATTGAAGAGAGTAAGAAATAAAATAATGACTAAAAGCTGGTTGCGAGAAATATGTCTTGAAATCAGCTTTTATATTTATAAACAATATGTATTTAAAAATATTTTTTTATTTTTTAAATAAAAAAATAAAAATATTTCATTTTCGCTTGACATTAGAATTTATAAGTGATAAATTATACTTGTTCAAGAAATATTAGGAGGGAAATAATGAGACAGGAAGCCACAATTAATAGAAATAGTATCACTGTTAATTTTACTGTAAAATATTGTAACAATGCAGAGGCATTGTTGAATAGTGATGGTTTTAGAAGAATATTGGAAGCTTATTTTGATAGAATTGAGAAAAGACAAAGCCCAGTTTACGTATATATAAAAAATAGTTTTGATGAAGATGCAGATCTTGTAAAAGAGATGACAAGATTTTTTAAATTGCTTATTGTATTGGATAATAACGAAGTATGTAGCCTAGAAGAAAAGTATCAAAGACTTTTCAGAGATAAAAATAGTCTGATTGAATTTATTGAAAAACTGTATACTTACTGGAGAAAATTTGAAAGATATGCCATTGTAAGAAATAGTAAAAAAGGTGAAGGTCTTCAAAATGTTAACTTTATTGAAGCAATAAATAATTTTAAAAATCTTATTTTAAGCACTTACAGACAGATAGAAGAGACTGTAATGGGGTATAAGCACAGAGTATATAGACAATTAAATGCTGGTGTGAATGCTGGAATTATTTTAAATGATATGAATAGAAACTGTCCAGCAGAATATTCTGTTCTTGAAAAAGTACCATTTATAGAGACAATAATATTACAACCACCATTTATAACATATCCAAAAAGAAATACAAGAACAGGAGTATTCCAGGAAGTATTTGAAAATCCTTTAAAAGATATCTGTATAAATGAGGAAAACTGGTTCTGTTATCCAGCTAAAGTTGGAGAATCACTAGCTTTTATATACTTTAACAGATATTTCATGTCTCAGGGAGTTGCTCTATGTAACCTGTTTGAACTTGCAAGAGAAGAGGAGTATAGAAATAGAAAACCAGATATTATCTATATCTATGGAGTAAAAGACTACTCAACTGAAATGAAAACAGTATTTTACAATGATAAAATAAATAATATGATGATTGGATATGCAAACTACGGAGAAGATATTGACTACTTCGGTTATATGAAAAAAATGATTTTAACTCTTCACAATATAAGAATGATTCAAAAAGGTGGACTTCCAATACATGGAGCTATGGTTCATATCAATATGAAAAATGGAAACAACTACAATGTTGTTATAATGGGAGACAGTGGAGCAGGTAAGTCAGAAAGCTTAGAGGCATTTAGAAAACTTAGCGAAAAATATGTAAAAGATATGAAGGTAATATTTGATGATATGGGAACATTGTTACCAGGAAGTTCTGAGTATAGAACAGATGCACCTATTGGAGTGGGAACAGAGATTGGAGCTTTTGTAAGATTGGATGACTTAGATGTAGGATATGCATATAAAGAGATTGACAGAAGTATTTTTATGAATCCAGATAAGAAAAACTCGAGAATTATCATACCAATTACATCTTATGCAGAGATTATGAAGGGATATCCAGTGGATTTCTTCTTCTATGCAAATAACTACGATAAAGCAGATAATGATGAATTGGAATTCTTTAAAGATTATAAAGATGCAATAGAAGTTTTCAAAGCTGGTAGAAGAATGGCTAAGGGAACAACAAGTGAAGTAGGTATAGTTGAATCTTACTTTGCAAACCCATTTGGTCCAATGCAAAAACAAAAGGAAACAGATGTACTTATAGAAAAATTCTTTAAAGATATGTTTGATAAAGGCGTAAAAGTTGGTCAGATTAAGACTCAATTAGGAATTAAGGGAATGGAAAAAGAGGGACCTTTAAAAGCAGCACAAAAATTATTTGAATTGATAAAATAGTTATATTAAAAAACTGCAACTGTAATGAGAGATTATAGTTGCAGTTTCTTTTATTTTTATTTTAAGATGTATGTCTTTGAAATATCAATGTATCCATTTTTTAACATAATAAGATTTTTAACACTGTTATTTATTCCAATATTAAGTTTAGGATATACAATTACATAATGAGGAAGTTCATTTTGGATTATTTCCTGGGCTTCATCATATAATTTAATTCTTTGTTCTTCATCAATTGAATGACGTGCTTTTTCAAGTAATATATCAACAGTTTCATTTACATAGTTACTTCTATTTGCAGAGCCATTACGTTGTGAAGAGTGAAACATTGGGTATAATACGGAATCTGAATCTACAGTTGTACAGTTCCATGAAAAAAGGTATAAGGGTTTATTATGCTCAAGTGTTTTTGTTAAGTAAGTTCCCCATTCAAAAACTTTAACATTTACATTTATTCCAATTTGCTTTAACTGATCTTGTATTATTATACACATATCAACTCTTGTTGATTCATCATTGACCCAAAGATCCATATTAAACCCATTGGGAAATCCTGCCTCTTTCAAAAGAGATTTAGCAATTTCAATATTTTGATTGTATTGATTAAGTGAATCTAAATGCCCTTTTATTGCAGTAGGAATAGATGAATTTGCAGGGATTGCAGCACCTTTAAAGACTGCATCAGCAATACTGCCATTATCAATTGCATAAGATATAGCTTGTCTAACTTTTAGATTTTTTAATATTGGATTTGTTTGATCAAAAGCTAAGTATAATTGAGAAGGTGCTTCAACTTCTATTAAAGACAGTTTTGAACTTTTAAGAAGAGCCTGTCTATCCATTATACCAATGTCAAAAGCAGCATCCACTTCGCCTGTTTCTAAAGAAATCATTCTATTACTAACTTCAGGAATATTCTTAAAAATAAGTGTTTTTATAGTTGGAATTCCAGCCCAATTTTCATCAAAAGCTGAAAGGATAACTTTATCTCCAGGAATCCATTCTTTAAGTTTAAATTGTCCAGTCCCAATTGGATGATTAAAAAAATCATTTCCCATTTGAATAGCAATTTTTTTATTGACAATAGATGCAGGTGTAGTTGAAAGATGTCTTAATAGAGGACCAAAAGGCTTATCAGTAATGATTTTAACAGTGTCCTTATCAACTATCTCTACTTCTTTAATCATATCGAGTAAGTATGCAGTTTGAGGAGAAGTTGCTCCTTTTTCAAGTGAATACTTTACATCTTCTGAGGTAAGAATATCTCCATTATGGAATTTGACATTTTTTCTTAGATGAAATATTGTTGTATTTTCGTCAATTCTTTCCCAAGAAGTAGCTAAAGATGGTTGTATATTTAGATTTTCATCCATTTTTACAAGAGTATCAAAAATTGTATTGATAATTTTATTTGATACAGAGTCTATGCTCTTTTGAGGATCTAAAGTTTTAGCATCAGATTTTTGAGCAATAATAAAAGTATCTTTATACTCTGTTTTTTCTTTTTTTTCATTGTTTTTACCAAGTAAGAGTTTTCCACAGGTTAATATAAGAATAAAGATGATTAGTGCTGATATAAGTTTTTTCATAAATTCCCTCCCAATATATTTTTGTAAAAAAAAACAGCCTTTAGGCTGTACAGATAAATATAAACTGGAAAATACAGTTTATATTATTCCTCTACGATAGTTTAGAACTAAACCTAAAATAACATCATATTTTTCTTTGATGTATATAAAAAAATAGTATAGATAATAAAAAAAATAAAAGCTTTTAAAATTAAAATAAGTTCTAAACATTGTTATTCCTCCTTTTGTGTGATTTCTTAGGGTGGATTCTATTCTTATTTTTTTGTTCTGTCAAGTAAAAATTAATTTTTTGTTTGCTGTAATAGCACAAAAAGCTATAAATTTTAAGGGTTTTGAAACTATAAAAAAAATTAAAAAAATATTTTTGGAAAATAGTTATTGACAAATAGGCCAAATTTGGGTATAATCCACCTAAGAAACAAATGTAGAACAGTAAAATAGTAGATTTTGAGAGTAGAAAAAATAGTAGGATTGTAGAATAGTAGGGAATAATAATATATTGTAGTTTTTTTCAGGGAGGCACTTAGTGACTCACTTTGAATTAATATATAAAACTTTACCTTTTTACAATTCGTAAAAAGGTTTTTTTTATTTTCAAAGAGGGAGGAAAAAATGAAAAAGAGTAGTATTTGTAGCACAGTAGTAAAGGGATTTGGAATGGCAATGTTAGGGCTAGGGATGATGATTAGTCAAAGTGCCCAGGGAGCTGAAAAGAAATTTGTAATTGGGATAAGCCAATTTGCAGAACACCCAGCTTTAGATGAAGTTAGAAAAGGTTTTGAAGATGAACTTAAAGCAGAGGGAGTCAATGCAGATTTTGTATATAAAAATGCACAAGCTGATACAGGAGTTGCAGGACTTATAGCTCAAAAATTTGTCGCTGATAAAGTGGATTTGATATTTGGGATAGCAACAATATCAGCTCAAACAGCAAAACAGGCCACAAAAGATATACCAATACTTTTTAGTGCAGTAACAGATCCTGTATATTCACAACTTGTGGATTCTATGGATAATGTTGGAGGGAATGTGACAGGGACAACTGATGCAACTCCAATGGACAAACAGTTAGCACTTTTTAAAGAGATTGATCCAAATATAAAAAAAGTTGGAATAATATACAATACAAGTGAATCAAACTCAGAGATTCAGGTAAGTAAAGCTAAAAAAGTAGCAGAGGGAGTTGGAATAGAGATAGTTCCAGTAGGAGTTAATAACATAAATGACATTCCTCAGGCAATGAACTCTTTAGCAAAGAAATCAGATGCATTTTATGGAATAACAGACAATATAGTAGCTTCATCAATTGGACTTATAGCTAAAACAGTAAACTCTAGAAAGATAGTTTCAATTGGTGCTGAAGAAGCTCACGTAAAAGGTGGACTATTAATGACAAATGGACTTAGCTACTATGAACTTGGAAAACAAACAGGTGCTATGGCAAAGAAAATACTTGTAGATGGAGTTAAACCTAGCCAGTTACCTGTTGAAACATCTAAAACAACAACAAAGGTTGTAAATGAGAAGACAATGAAAAAATTAAAAATTGATAGAGATAATAAAGCTTTTGAAGGAGCTGAATTTATCAAATAAAATACAGACTAATTGAGATTGGTTGGATTGAGAGGTTATAAAATGGATTCACTTTTTACTATATCATTAGAACAGGGACTTATATTTTCAGTATTGGCAATGGGAGTATTTATAACATATAAAATACTGGATTTTCCAGATTTATCAGTTGAAGGAACATTTCCATTAGGAGCATTTGTATTTGCAAGATTTGTAACTTTAGGAATAAATCCAATAACATGTACACTTATTGCTTTTGCAGTAGGAATGGTTGGAGGAGCAGTAACTTACTGGTTACATATAAAAATGAAAATTGCAGCAATACTTGCAGGAATACTTACACTTACAATATTATATTCAATAAACTTGAGAATAAATGGAAAAGCTAATATACCTTTATATAACGATGCATCAGTATTTGATTATGGAAATACTTTAGTTGTTCTAGTAATAATAGTATTAATAGTAAAGATATTGATGGATAGATTTTTAAAAACAGAGATAGGATATCTTCTAATAGCTACTGGAGATAATGAAAATGTAGTAAAAGGGTTGGGAGTTAATTCAAATAGATATAAACTTCTTGGGCTAACACTATCAAATGGGCTTGTTGCAGTAAGTGGAGCTTTGATGGGACAAAGCCAGGGATTTGCAGATATAAATATGGGAACTTCTATAATAGTTTCTGGTCTTGCTTCTATAATAATAGGAGACACAATACTTAAGACAGTAACTAAGATAAAAGGAACAACAAGAGCAATACTTGGAGCAATAAGTTATAAACTTATAGGTGGCCTTGCAATTGATTTGGGATTTGCACCAACAGATCTAAAAGCAATTAGTGCTATTATCGTAATTGTATTTATAGGATACAATAATATACCATTTGCAAAGTTGAAGAGGAGAGTGGAATAAATGCTTGTTATAAAAAATTTAAAAAAGACTTTTAATGCTGGGACAGAAAATGAAGTTAATATATTTAATGGGTTAAATTTAGAGGTAAATGACAGTGAATTTGTTGCTATATTAGGATCAAATGGTTGTGGTAAATCTACACTTTTTAATCTTATTAGCGGATCAATAAAGGATAATGGTGGAGATATAATCCTTGGAGATACAGATTTAGGAAAGATGAAAGAGGAAGAAAGAGCACTTAAAATTGGAAAGGTACATCAGGATCCATCAAGAGGAGTATCACCATCTCTTACAATTTTGGAAAATCTATCACTTGCAGCTAAGAAAAGTGAAAAATTCTCTTTAAGAAATCTTATAAAAAAACAAAATACAGAAAAATTTATTGAACTTCTAAAAGAACTTGATTTAGGTCTAGAAAATAAACTTAATACACAGGTAAAATTTTTATCTGGGGGACAAAGACAGGCTTTATCACTTATAATGGCAACACTTAAAAAACCAGAACTTCTTCTATTAGATGAACATACAGCAGCACTTGACCCTAAGACTTCTGCAATGATAATGAATAAAACTAAAAAACTCATAGATAAACAAAAAATCACAGCTATGATGATCTCTCACAATCTTCGTGATGCAGTAAAATATGCAGATAGAATTATAATGCTTGATAAGGGACAAGTAATACTTGATGTAAAGAGTACTGATATAACAGAAAGAGAGCTTTCAAATATATACATATCTAAAATAGGGAAAGAAGAAAGAATAGCATGCTAGGGTCTCCTAGTATGCTTTTTTATTATCATTGACTTTTTTTTGTATATGAGATACAATAAAGAGTACAAAAGATATGAAAATATCTTATATTATGGAGGTAAAATGTTAGTAAATAACGATATAATTAGAAGAGTAAGATATGCACTTGATATAAAAGACAATGTCATGATAAAGATTTTTAAAGAGGGAGGATACGAGGTAACAAGAGAAGATGTGTTAAATATCCTTAAGAAATCAGAAGATGAAGGATTCTTAAAATGCAATAATCAAATGTTAGAAGCATTTTTAGATGGACTTATAGTTGTAAAAAGGGGTAGAAAAGAAGAAGCTCCTGGAACAACTCATGAACCTGTTAAGATGACTAAAAATAATATAAATAATATAATCATGAGAAAATTAAGAATAGCTTTATCTTTTAGAAGTGAAGATATGCTTCACGTTTTAAAATTAGCTGGAGTTGAAATTTCTCCATCTGAACTAAGTGCAATTTTCAGAAAAGAAGATCACAAAAACTATAGAGAGTGTGGAGATAGATATCTTAGAAACTTTTTAAAAGGATTAGTAATATATTATAGAGGGTAATAGAATCACAGGAGGAAATTTGTAGAAATGGCACATACAATTATTTTTAATATTTTATTGGTAATTACTTTTGATGTTTTTATGTTTTTGAATGGACAGAAAAAATATAAAGGGTATATGAATTTAAGACATTATATGCTAACTTTAAGAATGCCTATATATCAAAAGGTTTTAATGATAAAAATAATGATTGTTACTGTGCTTACTACACTTTTTCAAATATTTATTTAATAAATTTTTACAACAATGGCTCATTTAACACAATAATGAGCTATTTTTATTCTTTTTTATAAAAAAGTTTGGCAAAATTGTAAACTTTATAAAAAAAAACTTGAATTTTTGTATATTTTTGATAGAATATGGGTGATAATTTATAAAGTTAAATAAGAGTGGACATAATTAAGTATTAATTAAATTTAAAAGAAAAGTAGGAGGACAAATGTCAGAACAAGGATTTATTCTTCAGAGTTCATATGGATCAGTTTTCTCTGTAGTTGAGGACTTAGAAGAGCAAGTAGAAAAAAAGAATGACAAGCTTATTACAGTTGCAGGGAGGGTTAATAATCCAGGAGCTATAGAAATCCCTGAAAATTCTACATTAAGAGATGTAATAGGAATGGTTGGTGGAATCAAAAATAAAAAGAAATTCAAAGCAGCACATTTCGGATTACCATTTGGAGGATTCCTTACATCAAAAAGTCTTGATAAAGTAATAGACTTCTCACTATTCCCAGAAGGAATTGAAAGAAATATCATTATTTTATCTGAAGAAGACTGTATAGTAGCTTTTGCAAAATTCTATGTTGAATTTTTAATTGGTAAAGTTAATAACAATCAATATGAAGAGTATCGTCAAGTTGAACAGGAGATTGACAGAATTTGGAGAATACTAGATAGAATTACTAAGGGTAAAGCTAACATGAGAGACGTTTACCTATTAAGATATCTATCAGATATTATTAAAAACAGACTTCATCAAGAACATAACCTTATATTAGAGGCTATTGCAGATGATGATTTTTATAATGAAATAAGTGCGCATATAGAAGATCACAGATGTCCAGCTGGAGAATGTATGCACCTTTTAAAATTCAGAATTACTGAAAAATGTATTGGATGTACAGCTTGTGCAAGAGTATGTCCAGTAAAATGTATCAAAGGAAAATTAAAAGAAAAACATGAAATCGATACTGATAGATGTACTCACTGTGGACAATGTGTTGTAACTTGTCCAGTAGGAGCAATATTTGAAGGAGATAATACATTAAATCTATTCAGAGACATTGCTACACCTAAAAAACTTGTTGTAGTACAAGTTGCACCAGCAGTAAGAGTTGCAATTGGAGAAGCTTTTGGATTTGAACCTGGTACAAACGTAGAGAAAAAATTAGTTGCAGGATTAAAGAAACTTGGAGTAGACTATGTATTTGATACTACATGGGCTGCAGATATGACTATAATGGAAGAAGCGGCTGAATTCCAAGAAAGACTTGAAAAATTCTATAAAGGAGAAGATGTAAGACTTCCAATTCTAACATCTTGTTGTCCAGCATGGGTTAAATTTATCGAGCAAAACTATCCTGATATGATGGACGTTCCATCAACAGCTAAATCACCTATGGAAATTTTCTCAACTATTGCAAAAGATATTTGGGGAAAAGAGATGGGTTATACAAGAGAAAGAATAGCATCTGTAGCTATAATGCCATGTCTTGCTAAAAAATATGAAGCTGCAAGACCAGAATTCTCAAGAGGAGATAACTATGACACTGACTATGTAATATCTACAAGAGAACTTATTAAGATATTCAAAGAAAGTGGAATTGATCTAAAAGAGATGGAAGATATGGAATTTGATAATCCATTAGGAGAATATTCAGGAGCAGGAATTATATTTGGTAGAACTGGAGGAGTAATTGAAGCTGCTACAAGAACTACTATTGAAACAATAACTGGTACTCATTTAGATAACATCGAATTTTCTGAATTAAGAGGATGGGATGGATTTAGAGTAGCTGAATTAACTATTGGACATATTGAACTTAGAATTGGAGTTGCTCATGGACTTGAAGAAGCAGCAAAAATGCTTGACAAGATAAGAGCAGGAGAAGAATTCTTCCACGCAATTGAAATCATGGCATGTAAAGGTGGATGTATCGGTGGAGGAGGACAACCAAAAGCACTTAAAAAACAGGTTGTTCTAGAAAAGAGAGCTGAAGGATTAAACAATATAGATAGAAGTCTTGAAATAAGAAGATCTCACGAAAATCCATATGTAAAAGCTATGTATGATAAATACTTAGATTATCCTTTAAGCCACAAGGCACACGAACTTTTACATACTAGATATTTCCCAAAATTTAAATAATCTAAAAAGATAATACAGAGGGTATATTGTACTGCACCCAAAATCTTAGACAACTAAGATGGAGGGTGTAGTTTTTTTATGCATAAATATAAATGATAAGATAGCTACGAACAAGAAACTGTAGTTTTTATTTTTAAACTTCCTTGAAAATAGCGGATTTATAAGAAGAGGTAGAACAAATAAAAAAAATAATTGTTATCTACACAAAGCAGCCATTAAGGAGTATCATAAATCTATAAATAAAAACACATTGGGAGGAAATTTATGAAAAAACTACTTATAATGGGATTACTGCTTTCAACAATAGTAATGGGAAATGAGATTAAAGAGGCTGGAAAGGTAAAAATTGGAATTAGCCAGATAGTTGAACATCCAGCATTAGATGCTGCCAGAGATGGATTTGAAAAGGCATTGAAAGAAAATGGATATAAGGATGCAAAGATAGAGTATCAAAATGCTCAAGGAGATTTTGGAACAGCACAGATGATAGGTCAGCAATTTGCACAGGATAATAAAGATCTGATTTTTGCAATATCGACACCAAGTGCACAGGCTGCATATAACTCTACAAAAAATATACCTATTTTAATTACTGCAGTAACTGATCCAAAAGCTGCAGGTCTTACAGGAGAAAATATTACAGGAACAAGTGATATGATGCCTGTATATGAACAATTAAAAGTGGCAAAGGATATGTTACCTGGAATAAAAAAGGTTGGAATTTTATATAATACAAGTGAACAGAATTCACAGGTGCAAGTTGATAATGCAAAAGAGGAAGGAAAAAAACTTGGACTTGAAATAGTTGAAACAGGAGTAAACAGTATAAATGATATAGCCTCAGGAATAGACCAGCTTTTAACAAAAGTAGATGTATTATATGTTCCAACAGATAATCTTGTTGTATCTGCAACACCTCTTGTTTTAGATAGAGCAAACAAAGCTAAAGTACCTGTTATAGGTTGTATAGAAGATCAGGTAAAACAGGGAGCTTTGGTTACAAAAACAATAAATTATGAAAAATTGGGATATCAAACTGGAGAGATGGCAATAGAAGTGTTAAAGGGAAAAAGTCCTAAAGATATGCCAATTGAAACTTTGAAAAATATGGAACTTATTATAAATAAGAAAATGGCAGAAAAATATAAAGTTGATCTTTCAAATGAAGCATTAAAAGATGCTAAATACTATTAGAAAAAAGGAGGAGAAAAGATGATAGCTGGAACTTTAGAGCAAAGTTTTATACTTGCAATTATGGTAATAGGAGTGTATATTTCCTATAAAATACTTGATTTCCCTGATATGACAGTAGATGGAAGCTTTCCATTAGGTGCATCAGTTAGTGCAATACTTATAGTGAAGGGAATAAATCCTTTTATTGCTCTATGTGCAGCTATGGTATTAGGAGCCATATCAGGAGCCATAACTGGAATAATACATGTTAAATTAAAAGTTACAAATCTTTTAGCAGGAATTATAGTGATGACTGGATTATACAGTGTGAATTTGAGAATTATGGGAAAATCAAATATTCCACTTTTTATGACTAAGAATATTTTTCATGGAACTGTTTCACCAATTGTAATTACTTTAATCTTTTTGATAGTGGTAAAATTGGCAGTGGATTTTCTTTTAAACACAAAGTTTGGTTTTGCCTTAAAGGCATTAGGAGATAATGAAAGTCTTGTAATTTCATTGGGACTTGATGAAAAAAGATGGAAAATATATGGACTTATGATTTCAAACAGTCTTGTAGCCTTATCAGGTGGAATTCTTGCACAATATCAGGGATTTGCTGATGTAGGAATGGGGACAGGTACAATTATAACTGGTCTTGCATCTATTATTATAGGTGAGGCAATTTTAGGTAAACATAAACTATTTAGAGGAACCTTGATGGTAATAATTGGAACAATAGTTTATAAGGGAATTATATCTTTAGCACTTCGTATTGGTATGAATGCCAGTGATTTGAAACTTATTACCTCAGTTTTGGTAGTATTAATCATATATATGAAAATAAAAAAAGAATCTTTGAAAAGGGGAAGGAGAGTAGCAAATGCTTAATATAAATTCAATTTCTAAAAGTTTTATAACAGATCTTGGGACTACTAAGACAGTGTTCAGAAATCTTAATTTAAAGGTAGAAAAAGGAGATTTTATATCTATAATAGGGAGTAATGGAGCAGGAAAATCTACTCTTTTAGATACAATAACTGGAAATATATCAATAGACAGCGGAAGTATAGATATAGATGGTAAAGAGATAAGCAGTGTGCCAAGACATAAAAGAGGAAGCTTTATTTCTAAAGTATATCAGAATCCAAGTATGGGAACAGCTCCATCTATGACTGTATTTGAAAATCTTTCAATGGCAGATAATAAAGGAAAAATATTTGGACTTTCAATGGGACTAAATAAAAAAAGAAAAGAGCATTATAAAGAGATATTAAAGGAACTTGATCTTGGGATAGAAAATCAGATGGATACAGAAGTTGGATCTCTATCTGGTGGGCAAAGACAGTGTTTGGCTCTTATAATGGCAACATTAAATAAACCTGATATTTTGCTTTTAGATGAGCATACAGCAGCACTTGATCCAAAAACTTCTAAAATAATAATGGATAAAACTAAGGAGATAGTGGAAAAAAATAAGATATCAACTCTTATGATAACTCATAATCTTCAGGATGCTATAAACTATGGAAACAGACTTATAATGTTACATAACGGAGAGGTAATTTTAGATATAAAGGGAAAACAGAAAATGAATTTGACTCCAGAAAAACTTTTAAATATTTTTAATAACAGAGAAGCTTATTTAAAAGACAGTGAGTTATTTTCAGCTTGATAGTATAGGATTGATTTAAATAATGAAATAAAAAATCAGTACAAATATTTGTTTATACTGATTTTTTTGTTACTTTAAATATAGTGTTATTTATGTTATAATGGAAAAATAATACTTGTTGGGAGAAATTTGTGATGAAAAAAATTAGAGTGACTGTTCCAGAGGATATATGGCGCTTGATGCGGAATGATACAGAAGAATTTGGAATTAATAATAATAAATTATGTAACTATATATTAGATAGATTTAAGTACAACAAAAAGATGGATTCTGAGAAATTACTTGAAACACAGGGAAGACCTGTTACCAAGATAATTCAGTTTGATTTGAATGTATCTAATAGAGAGATATACTATGATGTCTTAAGAGCAAATGAGGTAGATGTAGAGGCAGAATACTTCAGAGAGTTATTTGAAATCTATACCTCAAAATTTAAATACCAAAGAGAGCTTTTCATATTTGAAGATAGAGTAAAAAGTATTCTGGAAGCTATTAAGGCAAAGAAAAAATTGAGAATAAAGTATTTAAAAAGAGTTTTCAGTGTAGAACCGTATTTTATTAAACGTGAAGAACGTGGAGATGAAAACTTTTTATTCTGTTATGATGAAGAGAGAAAAGTATATGCAAACTATAAATTAAAGGAATTGGAAATAGTTTCTATTCTTGAAGAAAAGATAAAAGGTAAAGATAAAAAATATATTGAAAATATGCGTAAAAATTTTGACCCCTTTTTAGGGAATGGAAATATTGTAAAAGTTAGACTTACAGAGGAAGGATACAGCCTTTTAAAGAGTTTGACTAACTATCGTCCAAAACTTATAAAAAAAGATGGAGATATCTATTCTTTTGAAGCTGCTAATGAAAATGCTAAATTGTACTTTAGACAGTTTTCAAAAGAGGCAGAGATATTAGAGCCTAAAGAACTCCGAGAAGAGATAAAAAAGGAGTATTTAGAGGTTCTGGAACTGTATAAATAATATGAGCTTAACACTATATAGTGTTAAGTTTTTTTTTATAAACACTATATATAGTATATATTGTTATTTATTTTTTTTATGATGTATAATGAACACAGTAGCAAAAAGTTAAAGTAAGTGAGGTAGGAGAAGGATGAAAGAAGTCATAAAAAGAGATGGGAGTATTGTAGATTTTGATAAAAATAGAATAGTGAGAGCTATTACTATGGCTTTTAAACAAAGCTCAGAACCTGACAACAAAGGACTTGCTGACAAAATTGCAACACAGATTGAAAACCTTGAAAATAAAAGAATGTCAGTAGAGGAAATACAAGATTTAGTTGTTAAAAAACTAATGGCATCAAGTGAAAAGGATATTGCTATATCTTATCAAAGCTATAGAACAATAAAAACTGAAATAAGAAATAAACAAAAAGGAATTTATAAAAATATTGCAGAACTTGTAGATGCGTCAAATGACGACATGTTAAGTGAAAATGCAAATAAGGATGCTAAGACAATCTCAGTTCAAAGAGACCTGTTAGCTGGTATTTCGTCTAAAGATTATTATTTAAACAAGATATTGCCTAAACATCTTAAAAAAGCTCATGAAAGAGGAGAGATTCATATTCATGACCTTGATTATCTATTATTTAAAGAAACAAATTGTGAATTAGTTGATATTGAAAGAATGTTAAAGGGTGGATGTAATATTGGGAATGCCAAGATGCTAGAACCAAATTCTGTTGATGTAGCTGTAGGGCATATAGTTCAGATTATTGCTTCAGTATCATCTAATACTTATGGTGGATGCTCAATCCCTTATTTAGACAGAGCATTAGTTCCATATATTAAAAAAAGTTTTAAAAAACATTTCAGAAAAGGGCTTAAATATGTAGAAAGAGTGCCTCAGGAAGAGGTTGATAGAGTAATAGATGGTGGAAATATTGAGTATTTAAATTTTGAACTTAAAGAAAAATATCCATTAGCATATGAGTATAGCTGTGATTTAACTAGAGAATCAATAAAACAGGCTATGCAAGGTTTAGAGTATGAAATAAACTCTCTATCTACTGTAAATGGTCAAACTCCTTTTACAACAATAGGAATTGGAACTGAAACTACTTGGGAAGGAAGAATGGTTCAGGAGTATGTATTTAGAACTAGAATGGAAGGTTTTGGAGCTAAAAAAGAAACAGCTATTTTCCCTAAGATAGTTTATGCAATGTGTGATGGATTAAATTTAAATGAAGGAGATCCAAACTGGGATATTTCACAGATGGCTTTTGAGTGTATGACAAAATCTATCTATCCAGATATTATGTTTATTACTGAAGAGCAATGGAAGAATGAAACTGTTGTATACCCAATGGGATGCAGAGCTTTCTTATCTCCTTGGAAAAATAAAGATGGAAAAGAGATTTATTCAGGAAGATTTAATATTGGAGCTACTTCAATAAATTTACCGAGAATAGCAATTAAAAACAAAGGCGATGAAGCTGGTTTCTACAAAGAACTTGATAGAATAATGGATCTATGTAAAGAAAATTCACTGTTCAGAGCACACTATCTTGAGAAGACTCAAGCTGAAATGGCACCAATTTTATGGATGTCTGGAGCACTTGCAGTTAAAGATCCAAAAGAGACAATACAAGACCTTATTTGGGGAGGATATGCAACTGTATCTATAGGATATATAGGTCTAAGTGAAGTATCACAACTTCTATATGGAAAAGATTTCTCACAAGATGAAGAGATCTATGATAAAACTTACGCTATATTAAAACATATAGCAGATAAGGTTCAGGAGTTTAAGAAAGAGACAAATCTTGGATTTGCATTATATGGAACACCATCAGAAAGTTTATGTGATAGATTTGCAAGAATAGATAGAGAAGAATTTGGAGATATTCCTGGAATTACAGATAAAGGATATTATGACAACTCATTCCATGTATCTTCTCATATTCAAATTAATCCATTTGAAAAATTAAGAATGGAAGCATTAGGACATAAATATTCTGCTGGAGGGCATATTTCGTATATTGAAACAGATTCATTAAAAAATAACGTGGAAGCAATCCACAGTATTTTAAAATATGCACAAGAGGTAGGAATTCACTATATGGGAATCAACCAGCCTGTTGATAAATGTCATGTGTGCGGATTTAAGGGAGAGTTTTTAGCAACTGAAAGAGGTTTTGAATGTCCTCAATGTGGCAACCATGACAATGATAAAATGAGTGTTATAAGACGTGTGTGCGGATACCTAAGTCAGCCTAACGCAAGACCTTTTAATAAAGGAAAACAAAAAGAAATAATGAGCAGAGTTAAACATAATTGTTAGTGATGTTAGGAGCGGAAAGATGAATTATTCTGGTATTAAATATTCAGATATGATAAATGGTAAAGGGATAAGAGTGAGTCTTTTTGTAAGTGGATGTACTCACAAATGTAAAGGATGCTTTAATAAAGATACCTGGGATCCTGACTATGGAAATCCATTTACTGAAAAAGAGGAAAATGAAATATTTGATTATTTTAAGAAGTACGGTAGTATAGCAAGAGGTTTATCTCTATTGGGAGGAGATCCAACTTACTATAAAAATACTGAGACACTGATAAATTTTTTAAAAAAATTCAGAGCAAATTTTCCAGATAAAGATGTGTGGATATGGTCAGGATTTACATGGGAACAGATAATGAGTGATAAGAAAAGATCTGAACTTATATCACTGTGTGATGTTTTAATAGATGGAAAGTTTATGCTAGAAGAGAAAAATCTCAACCTTAAATGGAAGGGAAGTAATAACCAGAGAGTTATTGATGTACAAAAAAGTTTAGCAACAAATTCTATTGTGATTTATCAGTAGTTTGATAATAAAACTATATTTTAAATGAAATAAAAATGTATAAAAGGTAGAGATTTTGACATATCTCTACCTTTTTTACACATAAAAAATTAAGAATTGCAACATATATTAAGAGATAATAATATTTTTGTTAAAAATAATATTTTTATAATCAAAGATTTTCTATTGACAAACGTTTCTTTTTTGTTTATAATTACACTAAGCATAGAATATAGGTGTAAAGGAGAGGATCGTATGGTACCTTTGTGTTTTGCACAACCAAATAAAGATTTCTATATAAAAGAGATAAAAGGAAGAGGTCGTTCTAAATGTTGCTGTTTAGAAAAAGGGCTTTGTATTGGAAATAAAGTAAGAGTAATGGATGGCAAGGGAGATTGCTTTATAGTAAAAATTAATGATACTATAAAATATGCTCTTAGTTTTGCAATAGCAAATAAAATTATGCTACAGGAAAAATAGATTCTTGACAGCCTGAAAAGGCTGTTGTTATTTGTAAATAAACTTTGAACATCAAAATATTTAATTATTGAATACTATGGAGGTTTTGTGGATGAAATTGTGTGACTTGAGACGTGGAGAAAAAGCGAGAATTATCAAGATTGGAAGAATAGGAGAATTGAAAAAAAGACTGGTTGATATGGGAATAACAGCTGGTGAAACAATCAAACTTGAGAGAAATGCGCCTTTAGGAGACCCTCAAGAGTATGTTGTAAAAGCTACAGGAATTGCAATAAGAAAAGAAGATGCTAAAAATATTGAAGTAGAAAGAGTAGAAGAATAAATAGATTAAATAGAGGGGAGAATAGTATGATTAAATTAGCTTTTACAGGAAATCCGAATGTTGGTAAATCAGCATTGATCAATGCCATAGCAGGATCCAAATTGACAGTAGGAAACTGGCCAGGAGTAACAGTTGAAAAGAAAGAGGCTTATTTTGTTTATAAGGGACAGGAGATTCAATTAGTTGACTTGCCAGGTGTATATAGCTTAAGCCCTTATAGTTTGGAAGAAAAAATAACAAGGGACTTTATATTAGAAGAAAAACCAGATGTTGTTATCAACGTAGTTGACTCAACAAACTTAGAAAGAAATTTATATCTAAGCTATCTTGTAAAAGAATTGGAAAAGCCGACTGTAATGGCTCTTAACTTCTGTGATGAATTTGACAAATTAAAATATAAATTAAAACTTCCAGAATTTCAACAGATGATGGAAATGGATGCTGTATCTGTATCAGCTTTAAAAGGAACTGGAATAAATGAGCTCATGGATAAAGCAGTTGAACTAGCTGGAAAGAAAAAAGAAAAGAAATTCTCTCTACCATTTGATCAAACTACAAGTGCAGTAGTGAGAAGTATAGAGGCAAAAATTAAAGAGGATAAGCAATTTGAAAAAGCAATAGCTGATTATTCAAGTGAGTTTATTGCAATAAAGCTTATTGAAAGAGATAAACATATATTAGAAAAATTAAAATCTAAATATGGAATAGATGCAGCAGGAATATTTGAAGATGAAATATTAAAACTTGAAGATAAGTATGATAATGATTCTGAAACAATACTTGCAGAGCAAAGATATGGAGCAGTAAATGGAGTACTTGCCAGAACATTTACAACATCAGTAAAATCAAGACTTGACTTTACTGATAAGGTAGATAAAATTTTACTTAATAGAATACTTGGTATCCCATTATTCATTGTTATAATGGCAGGAGTCATGGCAGTAGTATTTAATGGTAGTGCACCATTTATAGATTGGGTAGATGGATTTTTTAATGATTTCGTTGCAAAATATGTAGGATTATTAGTTGAAGGAACTCCAGACTGGTTACATTCACTAGTTACTGATGGTATAGTTGGAGGAGTTGGAGGAGTACTTACATTTATACCTGTAATGTTATTCTTATATTTCTTCTTAGCAATACTTGAAGAAAGTGGATATATGTCAAGAGTTGCTTTCTTAATGGATAAAATAATGAGAAAAGTTGGACTTAATGGTAAATCATTTGTTCCTATGGTTGTTGGATTTGGATGTTCTGTACCAGCAATATATGCTAGTAGAACTCTTGAGGATGAAACATCAAGAAAGATGACAGCTGCTATGACACCATTCATGTCATGTGGTGCCAGACTTCCAGTATATGGATTATTTACTGCAGCATTTTTCGGAGCAAAAGGTGGACTTGTAGTTGTAACTTTATATCTTTTAGGTATTTTTGTATCAATTATGGTTGGTATATTCTTAAAGAGATTTAAAGAATTTAAAGTTGAGGAAAAAGCCTTATTAATAGAACTTCCGCCATATAGAGTTCCAAGTTTGAAAGTAATTATGCATTCTACAGGAATAAGAATTCATGCATATATTAAAAAAGCAGGAACTGTAATATTAGGAATCATGTTAATACTTTGGGCTCTTACATATTTCCCAGGTAAAGGAGATCCAAATAAATCTTATATAGCTAAATTTGGACATAGTTTCTCTACAGTGATGGCTCCAACAGGTTTTGGAGATAGATGGGAAGTTGTAGCAGCTATTCCACCTAGTATAGCAGCGAAAGAAGTAGTAGTTGGATTCTTAGCTCAAGTTTTACCAACAGGAGGTAATGCTGAGGAAGAATCTGCAGAACCTGAAACATATGATTTTACAGGAGATTTAAAAGAACAGATTAAAGGGCTTGGATCTGCAATAAAAGATTCAGCAGTGGCAATGGTAAGTATGGATGTTAAGGGATTGTTCTCAACTCCAGATGAAGAAGAGATAGAAGAAGAGGGAACAGGAATAGTTCAGGCTACAGCAAATCTATGGCCTAATGATCCATTATCATCTCTAAGAGCATATTCATTTATGGCGTTCATTTTACTTGTAATACCATGTGTAGCAACACTTGCTGCAATTAAACAGGAATTTGGATGGAAATTCTTAGGAAAGGTTGTTATATTAATGACTTTCGTTCCATACATAGTTTCAGTAATTATATTCCAAGTAGGTAAATTGTTTATGTAATATCCATTCTATATAGAAAGGGGAAAAAACTATGGTAAAGACTGTAATTCTATTGATAGTCGTAGCTATTATTGCCTTTTTCGCATTAAAAAGTGTATATAAGCTTTTAACAGGAAAAGGTGGATGCGACTGTGGTGGTGGACATGGTACAGATCATAAATGCAGTTGTAGCGGTGGATGCTCTTCATGTGGAGCACATCATCATGAAGAAGAAAAATAGATAAGGAAAAGCACCTTCTGGTGCTTTTTTTTATATATTAGGAAATTATAATTTGAATAATAAGATAGAAAGTAGCTGAGAA